>CAZYRQ010000048.1:0-10352 GCA_964649455.1 uncultured Lentisphaerales bacterium | reverse complement strand
CTCCCCGCCGCCGGCAGGAGGGACGGCACAAACAGGGCCAGCGCGCTACAAACCAGGGCAACGACGTGTGGTTTCTTCATGGTGCCTTCTCCATTCAATCTTACGCCGGGTATAGTTTAGCATGGAAACGGCAGGCGATAAACAGTAAAATTCGTTTTCATTTTCATTCATTTTCCGCGCGCAGGATTACAGGATTTACATGATTTTGAGCGCGCGCGGCTCCGCGCGCTTTTTATAGCGGAGCCGCGCGCAACCAGCGAGGGGAGACCCCACAGCCGCCCCGCCGCTTCTTCGTGCGCTGCCCGCGCCCCCCTGTAGCTAGCCGAATACCCATCCGTCCCATTTTCCACTTGAACAATGCGCGGGGGGGCCGCACAATGCAGGGGTGAACGCGCAGCAGCCGGCAATCAACGAGCACGTCGCCTCGCGCGACTACAAGTACTACATTTTCGACTGGGATGACAACATCCTGCACATGCCGACGCGCATCCACCTGGAGAAGCGGCTGCCGGACGGGAGCTGGGTGCCGCAGGCCGTCTCCACCTCGGTCTTCAGCGTCATCCGTGGCGACAGCGCCAACTACCGGCCCCCGGCGGGCGACTGGGAGCGCGCCTTCGCCGAGTTCCAGGACACGCCCGATCCGCGCGGCAGCCGTTTCCTGGCCGACACCGAGCAGGCGATCCGCCGCGTGCTCGACGGCGCGGAGCCGCCGGGGCCGAGCTTCACCACCTTCCGGCGGACACTGACCGAGGGGCGGCTCTTCGCCATCGTCACGGCGCGCGGCCACGCCAGCGAGACCCTGCGGCGCGGCGTGCGGCGTTTCATCGACCTCGTTCTCTCGCCGCAGGAACGAACTGCGATGATGGCCAACCTGCGCGGCTACCGCGCCGTCTTCGACCAGGCGACGCGGTTCGGCAGCGACGCGGAGGAGCTGGAACGCTACCTGTCGCTCAACCGCTACCATGCCGTGACCTCGCCCGACTTCCACCGCCGCCTGCTCGCCGGCGCGCCCGGCCCGGTTCCCCCGGAAACGCGCAAGCAGGTGGCCATCCGCGACTTCATCGAGCACATTGTCCGCGTGCTGCAGCGCACCCCCGCCGGCGCGCGCTGGGCCCCGGTGAGCGTCGGCTTCTCGGACGACGATCCGGCCAATGTGGAGGCGGTCGGGAACTACCTCCGCGATGAACTCGCGCGCCGCTTCCCCGACATCAAGTTCGTGCTCTACGACACCTCCGATCCGGCCCTCGAGAAGGGCCGCAAGATCACCGTCGCCGGTCAGCTCGACCTGGGACTGGCCTGAGAAAAAGGATCGCGGCAACAAACCGCGAATGCACGAATGAACAGGCAGGAATGCCCGTCCTACCTTTCCCCCGCACCCCCACACGCCCCTCACTCCCCACGCCGGATGCTCGACTCGCCCAGCATGGCGCGCAGGCGGTCGAGCGTCGCGCTGAGCGCCTCCTGGCGCTCGCGCCGCGGGGCAGCACCGGCGGCGGCCTCGAAGAGGTCGCCCTGCTCGCAGCGCTCCGTGACGAGGCCGGTGACGCCGAAGCCGATGAGCCGCACGGGGCGGTCGACCTGCTCGGCCTCGAACAGTTCGAGCGCCAGGGCGCGGAGCGAGAAATCGTCGCAGCAGGCGGCGCCGAAGCGGCGCTGGCGGGTGATGGTCGTGAAGTCGGACCAGCGCAGCTTGAGGCGCCCGACGGTGGCGAAGCGGCCGTCCGCGCGCAGGCGCCGCCCGACATCGTCCGCGAGGTCGCGGAGCGTGGCGCACAGCACGGCGTGATCGCGGCAGTCGGTGTCGAAGGTGTGCTCGCGCGAGAGGCTCAGCTCCTCGCGTCCGGTCTCGACTTCGCGCGGATCCTCGCCGAAGGCCAGTTGCAGCAGGTGGCCCGCCACGTGGCCGCCGACCTGCGCGGCGAGGCGCGCGCGCGCCGCCTGCTGCAGATCGCCGACCGTGCGGTAGCCGTGGCGCTCGAGCTCCGCCCGCAGCACCTTGCCGACGCCCCAGAGACGCCCCACCGGCAGCGGCGCGAGGAAGGCGAGCAGGGCGGCCCGGTCCCGCGGCGCCGCCGCCAGCCCGTCCGGCTTGGCGAGCTCGCTGCAGAGCTTGGCGAGGAACTTGTTGCCGGCGACGCCGACCGAGGCGGTCAGCCCCAGTTCGGCGGCGATGTCGGCGCGGATGCGGTGCCCGATGGCCATGCCGTCGCCGAAGAGGCGGCGCGCACCGGTGACGTCGAGGAAGGCCTCGTCGCAGGAAAGCGGCTCGACGAGGGGGGTGAAGCGCTCGAAGATCTGGAAAACGCGCCGCGAGACGGCCTGATAGCGCGCCATGTCGGGCGGCACGAAGATGCCGTGGGGACAGAGGCGCCCGGCCTCGCGCGACGGCATGGCCGAGTGGACACCGAAGATGCGCGCCTCGTAGGAGCAGGTCGAAACGACGCCGCGGCGGTCGGGCGGCGCGCCGACGATGACGGGCTTGCCCCGCCACTCGGGATGGTCGCGCTGCTCGATCGCGGCGAAGAAGGCATCCATGTCGATATGCAGGATTTCGCGGTCGGCAGGCATGGCGGATCCCCGGGCAGCACCGGAACAGAACAGGTGTAGTATAGCAGGAAGAATAGGCCGTGGGGAGTGTGCTGCAGTGGTTTTCGTAATCGTTTTCGTAATCGTTTTTCGTAATCAACCATCGACCACAGGGGGCGCGGGAAGCGCATGATGAGATAAGAGGGCGGAATGCTGACTGACCCATTGACGAGCGAGAGACGGGGCTAAAGCCCCTGAACGGCTTCCGCCGGCAGGCGGGACTCCGACGCGAGGGTTCACCGACACAGACCTCCCCGTCGGAGTACCGGCTTCAGCCGGAAGCCTGCGAGGGCCTTCAGGCCCGGGTACACGGAAACAGGGCGTGGTGCCGCGTGACGCGTCCGCCTGCAACTGTCGCCCGCTTCTCCATGCGCCCTTCGCCCACCCCTGTGGCGGAACGCGTACGCAGGTGTGTGCCGTCGACGACAGGGGGCGACGGAGTCGATGGGGGTCGCCCCCCACCACTCACCCGCGCCCGAGACCGTGTGGGGGCGCGCGCCCCGGGACGCCCGCGGGGCGCGGCCGGCTACCGCCGCGCCGCGAGCGTCTGCGCCTCGTAGCGGCGGATGACCGGCATCCAGGCGCCGTCGACCGGCACTGCCTGGCGGCGGCAGAACTCGTTCCAGATCTCGCCCAGCGGCAGGGTTTTGCACTCCTCCATGAGGGCCAGGCGTCCGGTCAAGTCACCATCGGCCTCGAGCCGGCGCAGCGCGTCGCGGGGTTCGAGGAGGGCCGCCAGCAGCGCCTTGCGCACGTTGCGCGTGCCGATGACCCACGCCGCCACGCGGTTGATGCTGGCGTCGAAGTAGTCGAGGCCGATGTGGACGCGCCCGAGGGCCCCGCCGCGCACGACCTCCTGCAGCAGCGCCTGCAGGTCGTCGCTGAGGGCGACGACATGGTCGCTGTCCCAGCGCACGCCGCGCGAGACGTGCAGCAGCAGCTCGGGGAACCAGAGGAGCGTGGCGCTGATCTTGTCGGCGAGGGTCTCGGTGGGATGGAAGTGGCCGGCGTCGAGGCAGAGGAGCTTCCCTCGTGAGAGCGCGTAGCCCAGGTAGAACTCGTGGGAGCCGACGGTATAGCTCTCGGCGCCGATGCCGAAGAGCTTGCTCTCGACGGCGTCGCGGTTTTCGGCGGGGTCGAGCTTCTCGGCGAAGATCTCGTCGAGGGCCTGCACGAGGCGTTCGCGGGGGGCGAGGCGGTCGGCCGGGGTGTCCTTCGAGCCGTCCGGGATCCAGACGTTGGTGATGGCGGGGGTGCCGAGAGCACGGCCCATGGCGGCGCCGATGCGGCGGCACGCCTGGCAGTGGCGGATCCAGAAGGCGCGCACAGCGGCGTCGGGATGCGCGAGGGTGAGTCCGCTTTCGGCCAGGGGGTGCGAGAAGCAGGTCGGATTGAAGTCGAGGCCCATGCCGCGCGATTTGGCCCAGTCGATCCAGCGCTGGAAGTGCGCCGGGGCGAGCTCGTCGCGCGAAACGCGGGGTCCATCGTAGTCGGCGTAGATGGCGTGGAGGCTGAGGCGGTGGCGGCCCGGCAGCAGGGCCAGCGCCTGATCGAGGTCGGCGCGGAGCTCGTCGGCCGTGCGCGCCTTGCCCGGATAGTTGCCGGTGGCGGCGATGCCGCCGGTGAGGCTGCCCTTGCTTTCGAAGCCGGCGACGTCGTCCCCCTGCCAGCATTGCAGCGAGATCGGCACGGTCGCGGCCGCCGTCAAGGCGCGCTCGACATCGACCTGCAGGGCGGCATAGCGCTCGCGGGCCAGGGAGAAGGCGTTCGGTTCAGAGGTTTTCATGCTAAGGCGCCCTTGTGGAGATGGTTGGCGCATCGTCGCATATTTTGCGGCCTTTGTCCACCGGGTGCAGTGGTACTCGGGTCAGTCTCCGGGGTGTGAGCGGGGCGCATGGTGGGGCGGGCGACCGTTGCAGGCAGACGCGTCACGCGGCACAACGCCCTGTTTCCGTGCATCCGGGCCTGAAGGCCCTCGCAGGCTTCCGGCTGAAGCCGGTACTCCGACGGGGAGGTCTGTGTCGGTGAACCCTCGCGTCGGAGTCCCGCCTTCAGGCGGAAGTCGTTCAGGGGCTTCAGCCCCGTCTCTCGCCCGATGCCAGTCGATTTGCCTTTTCGCCCACACGCCATGCGCCAATTCTCACAACCCCGGAGACTGACCCATTACCGGGTGCAGCCGGAGAACAGTCCGCTTCAGGGCGTGGCGACGACGACCCTGCCGCCGCCGTGGCGGCTGATCCGCTCCGGGACGTACATGTCCGAGGCGACGATCGGCGGCACGGTGAACTCGCCCGCGGTCACCACGCGCGCCGCGTAGTGGCAGACGCGCCGGCCGGTCTCCCGCGTGAAGAGCAGCAGGCGGTCGTCGCGCACCTCGCGGTGCAGCACCCAGTCGGCCTCGTCGGCCTTCAGCCAGTCGAACATCCCGCCGCGCGCCACCTCCCCATGCTCGATCTCGAGGCAGGCCGGCAGCAGATCCTCGATCACGGTGTCCGGGGCCGCGGTCTCGTCGGGCGTTGCGAGCGCGATCTCGACGATGATCAGGTCGCCGCGGTTCAGGCGCTCCGTCCCGATCGGCTGACCCTCCGGCGTCAGCCACCGGCGGCGCACGCGCAGCCCCGCATCCACATCGGGCAGACGCTCCGCCAGCGGTACCGCCTCGATCCGGCGCGACACATAGAGCGTGCCGGGACCGGCATTCGTCAGCACCAGCGGCTGGCGCGCCGCGGGCGCCGGCACCCGCCAGGCGACCAGGTTCGTCGGCCCCGCGGCGAAGGCGCCGCCGTCCCAGGTGAAGCGCGGCGCGACCTCCTGCGGCGCGGCGGCCGCGTGGCGCGCGTATTCGCCGAGCGCCAGCAGCGCGAGGGCATTGTCCTGCGTGGTGCCCCAGTGGCCGACGGCACGGCGCCGCCGCTGGATCGCCTGGCAGCAGGCCGCCGCCTGCGCCGCGGCCGGGTCGATCTCCAGCCAGGCCAGGGTGCCGAAGGCCGCCTCGCGCAGACCGCCCGGGATCCCCGTCTCCTCGACGAGGCGCCGCCCCGTCTCCCGCTCGCCCGCGCGCAGCAGCGCGCGCCCCAGCAGGAAGCGCGCCTCGGGCGGGAGCTGCGCCGCCTGCTCAAGCAGGCGCGACATCCGCGCAAAGTCGGGCTTGCCGGCCAGCGACTGCACCATCGCGGCATAGGCCTGCTGTGTGGGTTCCAGGGCGGAGGGGAGGTTTTCCAGGAGCGCGTGAAGCTCGGTCAGCGTCTGGCCGCTCACCGGAAAGCCGTCGGCTTTCGCCTCCACCAGGAAATGGGCGGCGTAGAGGCTGCAGAAGGGATCCGAGTCGCGGACCTCCGGCCACGGCGCGAAGCCGTCGTGGCGCTGCATCGTCAGGACGCGCGTCAGGGCCGCGCGGATGCGGTCGGGCGCCTCGCGCGCCAGCGTGCTGGACGGCGGCACGACCGGCTCCGCCTGCCGTCCCAGGGTCAGCAGCGGGAAGACCGACGAGACCGTCTGCTCGAGGCAGCCGAACGGGTACTCGGTCGCGTGCTCGAGCGCGCCCAGCAGGTTGACCGTCGGCCGCGGCGCGCAGGTGAACACCTGCCGGAGGCTGTCGGCCAGCACGCCCGCCGGGGGCGGGAAGGTCTGGACGGCCCCGGGGTCGAGCCGGGCATACTCCGTGGTCACCTGCCACGCCTGCGCCGGGCGCACCGCCAGCTCGAGGGTCTCGTTGTACCGCTCGCCGGCGCCCTCGACGGCGATCTCGATCCGCGCCGTGCCGATGGCCTCCGCCGCCTCGAGCGGCAGCAGCAGCGTCCGCGACTCGCCGGCCGCGAGCTCGAGGCCCTGCCGCCCGACGCGGCAGGCGAGCGGGCCCTGCGTGGCGACATGCACCGTCGCGTCGCACATCTCGCCGCTCGCGTTGTGCAGCGCCAGCGTCAGGACCGCGCGATCCAGCGGCGCCAGCACGCGCGACACGTCGGGCTGCACGATCAGCCGACGCCGGATTTTGACCGTGGCCGCTCCCGATCCCGTTGCGCCCGCTGTCCAGGCAATGGCCATCAGCCGCAGCTCGCCGGCGAATTCCGGCAGGGTCAGGGGAATCTCGGCCCCGCCGGTCGCGTCCAGGGCGACGCGCGTGCGCCAGAGGGCGAGCGGCTTGAAGCGGCGCGCGGCGACCGGATTGAGGCGCTTGAGCAGGTCGGTCGCAGCATCGCCGGCCGTGTGCGACGCCTCTCCGTTGAGCGTCGCGCCGGTGACCGGCATGAGCTGGCGGTAGATGTCGTGGAACGGCAGGTTGCCGGCGCGGACTGCCTGGAAATAGGCGAGCGGATCGGGTGTCTGGAAATCGGTCAGCATGCAGATGCCCTCGTCGACGGCCAGCAGCGTGACGTCGGCCTCGGCCGCTCCCGCGCCCGCGGCGTCGGTCACCTGGATGCGGACGGGCAGCGTCTCGCAGGGCCGCCAGACCGCGGCCGGCGGCGCGACAGAGACCGTCAGCTTCCGTTCCGGCGGCTGGACGCGCAGCGGGGCGAGCCCGGTGGCCCGGTGGGCGCTCCAGACGGTCTCGGCGGTGGCGGGGCGGATCACGCTGACCGCGACCTCCGCATTGGGCGCGAGCGCGGCCGTGACCGGAAAGGTCGCCTCGGCCGTGTTCTCCTTGAGCGTGATGACGCGGCTCTCGATGGTCTGGTCGCGCTGCAGGGTGATCCAGGCCTCGCCGGCAAAGGGCGCGCGGATCTGCACGCGCGCGAGGTCGCCCGGCTGGTAGACCGGCTTGTCGAAGACCAGCTCCACGTGTCCGGGCCGGCTGCGGTCGCGCGGCGTGCCGGCCGGTTCGCCGCTGCCGGTCGTGAAGGCGCAGCGCGTCGCGGCCTGCGAGACCGGCTCGGCGAAGGTGATCTCGTAGTCGCCGTCGTTGGGCGCCGTGAGTGTGAAGACGCCATCCGCCGCGGCCGGCAGCAGGAGCGGGCCGCCGCCGACGGGAGTCCGGATCGTTTCGCTCGACCATTCGTAGTGGCCCGAGGGCTCGCGGCGCAGGTTGTTGATCCAGGAGACCTGCTCGACGACCGCGGTCACGGCCACGGCGCGGTCGAGCCGCGTACCGTCGGGATTGACGGCGGCGACGCGGAAGGCCAGCGGGCTCCCGGGCCGGGCGACCGCCGCCGCCGGGCGGCGGACACCGAGGTAGAATGGATAGGCGTCGACCGTGACCTCGCCGCGCGCCGTCACGCCGCGTCCGCCGGCCTCGAAGACCGTGCCCTGCACGATGCCCCGGAGACGTGCCGCCGGCCGGAGCGCCGGCGGAAGCGCGAGCGTGAGGGCCGCGCGGCCTTCCCCGTCGAGCCGCTGGCGGGGCGTGTGGAGCGTGGCGGGCGCGGACCGGCGCTCCGGGTCGCCGAAGGCGTAGTCGTCCCAGCCGCCGGGCGCCATCGGCAGCGCCTGCCAGAGGAGCTGCGCCTCGGCCGCGAGGCCGGCGGCGGGCTTGCCGAAGAGGTGCTCCGCCGCCAGCGTGCCGGCGAGCGTGTCGCCGCACCGCAGGGTGGCGGGCAGGTCGCGCAGGCTCACGCGGATTTGCGGCGGCACGAAGGCCTCCAGCATGACGGCATGGTGGCCGAGCCGGGCGCCCTGCTCGCCGGGCAGGGCGAGTTCGAGCGTGTAGGTGCCCGACGGCAGGTAGTCTGGGAAGGTCACCTCCGTCGTGGCGGCGCCGCGCGCATCGGCCATCAGCGGGAGGGTCGTGAAGCAGCGGCCGTCGGGCTTCAGGATCCGGAGCACGGCGGGGAAGGGGGCGGGCGCGCGGCCGTCGGCCTGCCGCAGCAGGGCCTGCACGAAGGCCTTCTCGCCGTGGCGGTAGAGGTCGCGCTCCGTGAAGAGGTAGGCCTCGCACGCCGCGGGGGCGAGAAAGCCGCGCGCGGCCGCCGCGGGCGATTCGACCTCCGTGGCGTCGGTCAGCGGCAGGAAGGTCATGTCGCCGTCCGCGGGATTCTGCGCCACGAGCAGGAACGGCTGGTCGCGCGCGGGATCGAAGCCCAGCCGCGCCAGGCCCGCCTGGTCCGTCACCGCCGTGTCGAGGAGCGCGTTGTTGCGTCCGTAGAGCGAGACCTCGCAGCCGGACGCGGCGCGGCCGGCGCGCAGGGCGGTGGTCCAGACCTGCAGGGCCTCCGGCTCCCGGCGCGCGGCGAGGCCGATGTCCGAGAGGCAGACGAGGCGCTGCCGGGTCGCGGCCTTCTCCGCCTCGAGCCGCAGCAGGAAGACGCCCTTCGCGCCTTCCGGCGGGAGGTGGTCGCGCAGACGCAGGGCGAGACGCTGCTCCCGGTCGCGGACGGCGGCCAGCCGGTTGGTGCGCAGGATCGCGGGGCCGGTCAGATCCCCGGCGGCGTCGCCCTCGCGTCCCTCGCCGTAGGCGTACCAGTTGGCATACTGCTCCGCCTCGCGCATGGCGAACTGCACGAGGTTCTGCGGCAAGACCGGGGCCAGCGAGCTGACGATCACGGGCGTGTTCACCGCCAGCACGGGGACGATCAGCGCGCCCTCGGGGGCCAGGTAGCGCCCGGGAACGGCGATCTCCGTGGCCGGCGCGCGCGGCCGGATGAACACCGCGCGGCGCACTTCATGTTCGAGGGCGTGCCCTTCCGCCGAGCGCAGCCGCGGGGCGACGACGACCGTGTAGGTCTGGCCGACGGCAAACTCGCCGCGCAGGGTGAGGCCGCCCCGCCACCAATGCTGGCGCGGGACGACGGTGAAGGCCGCGGGCGGCTCGCAGGCGATGCAGCCGGCGGCCAGTTGCAGGTCGACATCCTGTGTGAACTCGAGATAGATTTCGGGCTGACCGAAGCTCGGCGTGACGGAGCCGGCCTCGGAGAAGCGGAAGACCGGGGTCACCGGCAGCAGCGTATCGGTTCGCGCCGCCGTCGGCGTGAACCGCGTGTCGGTGGACCGGATGCCCGGCTCGAGGACCGCGCGGAGGCGGTCGCCGCGCACGGGCGCCAGCGTCTGGATCTGGCAGGCGTTGCCCTGTGGCGAGTCGACGAACTGCCACGGCACGGCGGCCTCGCCGTCGTGCAGCGTCAGCCGGGCGCCGAGCGTGGCCCACTCCACGACAGCCTGGAACTGGCAGGCGAGCGTCAGGAGCCGGTTGGTCGAGAGGGTGGCCTGCGCCAGGCGCTCGAGGACGAGCGGCACGGCGGCGGTTGCCGGGGCGGCGGTGGAATCATCCTCGACGTCCGCTGCTTCGGCCGCGCACTCCGCCTCCGGGGCGCAAAGCCGCGCGTGCCGCACCCAGACCCAGCCTGCGGTATTGAGCAGCAGGAGCGCCAGGGCGAAGAGCGGCAGACTGAGACGCCGGAGAGCGGGAAGGTTCATGGCCGATATCCTTGGATGATGAGTCGGATTATACGGCGCGCCGGGATCGGATGCAACGCAGGGGCGGGGCTGCGCGGCGGGGCGTGAGCGGGGCTGCTGGGCGTTGTTGACCAGCGTTGTTGCTCCGCACAGAGGGTTCAGGGTTCAGGATGGAGAACGCTGAACGTTAAACGTTTTTACGCTGTCCCCGCAATATCCCCGATCTTCTTCCCCGATCCTCTGTCCCGGGCATTCGACAATTCCGCGCCAATGGCGTAGAATCGCGCCCGTTCCTCCCGGCGGCGCCCGGTGGCGCCCGTTCCGGTCGGATCCCTTTGGAGAAGACTTAATGACAAGCCCCGCGCGCGGCACTCCCGTAACACTCCCCTCCTGCGGAATCTTCATCGGCTCGGGCGTCTATCCCATGAGCCGCGACTACC
>CAZYRQ010000047.1:0-10490 GCA_964649455.1 uncultured Lentisphaerales bacterium | reverse complement strand
CATGGAGCAGATTGACGCGGGTCGCGGTGAACTCGCGGCGCATCGGATAGTCGCGTCGGAGCTGGTCGAAGGCCCGGGCGCGCGCCAGGTCGTCGGCGACGGCGGTGGCGCGCAGGCGGGTGTCGTCGTGCGCCAGATCGTAGACCGGCAGCACCAGCTTCTCCAGCAGCGCCTCGCGGCTCAGCCCGCGCGCATTGATCGTCAGCTCGGGCACGGGTGGTGTCGGCATCGCAGGCGTGAAGGTCGGGGCGACGCCCAGCACACGGCAGGCCGCTTCGTAGACCTGCATCGTGCCGTTGACCTTGCCCTCGAAGCTGTGACCCGCGATGTGGGGCGTGCCCCAGTCGGTCTGATCCAGAACCTCCGGGCGGTAGGCAGGCTCGGGTTCCCAGGTGTCCAGGATCGTGCCGCCGAGGCGGCCGCGTGCTGCCAGCCAGGCGTCGCTGTCGATCACGGGGCCGCGGGCGGCGTTGACGAGGAACGCACCCGACCGCATACGGGCCAGGCGGGCGGCATCGATCAGGTGCCAGGTGGCGTCCGCCCCGTCGCGCGTCAGGGGGACGTGAAGCGTGACGACGTCGGCCTCCGGCAGCAGTGCATCGAGCGGGATGAAGGTCTGCGCCTCCGCGTCGCGCGGATCGCGGTGGCGCGGCGGATCGCAGGCGAGCACGCGCAGGCCGAGGGCGCGCCCCTGTCGGCAGACCTGGCGGCCGACGTGCCCCACGCCGACCACGCCGAGCGTCAGCGTGTCGAGACGCAGGTTGTGGCGCAGGGCCAGCCGGACCAGTCCCGAGACGAGGTACTGTGCGACGCTGGCGGCATTGCAGCCCGGCGCCCCCTGCCAGGGGATGCCGGCCCGATCGAGGAAGTCGCCGTCGACATGGTCGGTGCCGATGACGCCCGAGCCGTAGAAGCGCAGCCGGCGCGCGCCGATCAGCGCCTCGTCCACGCGCGTGGTCGAGCGGGTGATCAGCACATCGGCATCCCGGAGGTGCGCGGGCGCGATCGCGCGCCCATCGACGGCCACCACGTCGCCGAGCGTGGCGAAGGCCTCGCGGGCAAAGGGCATGTTCGCATCGCAGACGATCTTCATGCGCGGGGTCTCCGGGTGCTACCAGATTTCGCGGTGCACCTTCTTCTCGTCGAAACGCGTGCGCGGCGGCCGGGCCTGCCGCGGCACACCGAGGGCCGCCGCCGCCACGGGAACGAGGGAGGCGGGAAGCTGCAGGATGCGGCGGACCTCCGCCACGCGCGCCGGGCGCGGGTGGATGCAGAGCCGGCAGCCGCCCAGTCCCATCATCGACGCCGCCAGCAGGAGGTTCTCGACGGCGGCGCTGCAGTCCTGCAGCAGGTAGGAGAGTTGCCGGCGGTGGGCGGCCTCCAAGTCCCCGCAGACGACGATCCCGACCCGCGCCTGCGCCAGGGCCTCGGGGTTCGACAACGAACCGCCAAGCTGCGTAAGTAGCGAGGGATTGCGGATGACGATGAAGTGCCACGGATCGGACAAGGAGACGCTGGGGGCGGCCATGGCGGCTTTCAGCAGGTCGCGGACCATCTCGTCGGTCACCGGTTCGGCCGAGAAGTCGCGGACGCTGCGCCGCGCCAGGATCTTCTGGACATCCTCATGCATCGGAGCGTCCTTCCGTCGGGGGGTGTCCGCTCCTGTCCGCCATCAGCAGCAGGTGACCGGCCTCGAAGGCGTAGTGATGTCCGCACAGGTGGCAGAAGATGTCGGCCGGCCGGCCGGCCGCGGCCATGCCGCGCAGTTCCTCCGGCTTGAGGGCGGCCAGCGCGGCCTGCGCGCGTTCGGGGGAACATCGGCAGGCGAAGCGGAGGGGGCGGGGCGGATCCGTGTTTCCGTCGGGCAAGCCGATCTCCTCCCAAAATCCCTGGGCGCCGTCGGCCATCTCCAGGGCCTCGGCGAACGAGCCGTCCTCGACGCGGGCGCGGAGACGGGCGAACGCGTCCCGGTCGCCGCCGGGCGGGCACTCCACGAGTACGGCGCGGGCCAGATCCACGCCGTCCACATAGGGCAGGGCGAGGATCACGGCGAAGGCCGCCCGCTGCAGGGATTGGTTGAGATAGCGGTTGACGACCTTCTCGACGGCGGGAGGCGCGGCGTCGATGCCGGCGCGTGAGATCAGGCGTCCGGGAACGGAACGGAGGATCTGCGCCTCGCCCGCCTGGCCGAGGGCCGGGGCGGAGAGCACCTCCTCGCCGCCGTCCAGTTCGTTGAGGATCTTGACCTGGGGGTAGCCGCGCAGGGCGCCGTCCCGCGCCGCCTCGACCACCACGCCCTGGATCGGGCCCTTGACCCGCAGGTGGAGGGCGACCGTCTCCTCCGGGAGCGTCAGCTCGTGGCTCAGGAGCGCCACGCCGGCCAGCGCCTCGCCCAGCACGAGGGCGGCGGTCGGGCCGCAGAGGTGCGCCTGGGCCAGGGCGCGGGCGCTGTCGGTGACATCGGCATGGCACCAGCGGATGCCCTGCCGGACGGAGCCGCCGGTCTGCAGCAGGTCGGAAGACTTAGGCATGATCATGGCTGTAGAGGCTGGGCTTGGGCGGCGTGTCCGGCAGTTCCTGCAGGAAGCGGTCGAGCCGCCCGGTCAGCGCGCCCATCTGCGTCTGCTGCTTCCCGAGCGCCCAGAGGGCGAAGCGCCATTTCTTCTGGAAGCGGAAGGTGCGGCGGACATCCGGTTCGAAGGCGTCGAAGGCCTCGCGCCGACTGGCGTAGTTCCAATAGAGCGCGCGAGTGGTCGCCAGGAAACCGTCGAGGAAGTGGTCGCGCGCTTCGCGGAGGGCGACGGCATCGGCGTGCTCGCGCCAGTAGGCCTTCAGCACGGTGGCGAAGGCGCGCATGTAGATGTCGAAGCAGCGGTCGAGGTTGGCCTGCGTGTGGTCGAGGTCCGGCCAGCCGAGCGTGCCGCGGACGGAGCAGAGGCGCACGCCGACCGGCATCTCGCAGCGGTGCTTGACGTCGAAGCCGAACTCGATGATCTCCTTGCCCTCGCCGAAATGCACCGACTGGTCGTCGGGAATGTAGCGCTTGACCGCCAGCGTCTGCGCGGCGGCGTTGCCCAGCAGGGCCGCCAGCGCCAGCACGGCTTCTGGGAAGTCGATGACACCGTGCTCGCAGTCGGTGCGCTGGAAGCGGTTGGCGCCGATACAGCCGAAGGCGTAGCCGGAGTAGCGCTGGCGGACGAAGTAATGCACCTCGCCCGACTGGCCGTCGTGGCGCGAAAGCAGATGGTGGTCGCCGTAGGCCACGCCCAGGCTCTGGAAGGCCTGCACGCGCACGAGCATGTAGTTGGCGTAGCCGGTCCCGTGGTGCGCCAGGCACTTCTCGATCAGGCGCATGGCGACCGGACGCCGGTTGGTTTTGAAGTCGATCTCGCGTGTGGGCCCCTTGCCGAGCGGCACGCGGTTGTCGAGGCGCAGCTCGTAGACGTTGATGTACTCGATGCGCTCGTCGTGGCTCAGCTGGCTCTGCACGTAGTCGAGGATCGCCAGCGTGCGGTTGTCGGCGCCGGGATGCGTCTCCGACTTGCCCCCGAGGTAGGTCGCGCCCGGCAGGGCGGTCTTGCGGTCGTCGAACGCGGGGGCGATCTGATCCTGGTTGCCGCGGTAGATCTCGCCGGTCAGGTGCTTGTAGACGCCGCTGACGAAGAGCTCGCTATGCTCGTCGGCGAACCCGGGGTTCTCCAGCGCGTGGCGAAAGGCGTTCTTGATCTTCGCCAGACGCGGCAGGCAGGCGTCGCGCGCGCAGGCGCCGGACGCGAGGTCGTTGTGGAGCTGCTCGATCTGGGGGACGATCAGGGCGAGTCCCTGGTCGCCATGCACGCCGAAGAGCTCGATTTCGTGGTGGTTCTGGAACTTGGGATCGCGCATGGCGCACGGGCGCTTGTCGTCGAGGGGCTCGACTAGTTCATCCAACGCGGCGAGAAAAGCAGGAAAATCGTGTTCGGCGAGATCGGTCAGGCGGCTGAACTCGCTGAAGGAGAGGAGGTGGACGCCCTTGACGCTGTGGTAGTAGGTCAGGGCGCTGTGGATGCGCGCGCGGCTCGCCCGCAGGGCGAGCTCCATCTCGTCGCGCGTCCACGCCAGCGGCTTGATGCGCCACTCCTGGCCCCGGCAGCGGTAGAACTCCAGCGCCGAGTCGAGGCGGTCGGCGATCACGACGGCATGCAGCGGCCATCCCAGGCCGCGCAGCCACTCGTCGGCCGCGTGCAGCACCTTGACATCGACCTCGCGCTGGGAGAACTCGACGCCGGTGGCGACGAGGTTGCCGCAGACGACCCCCGTCTGCATGACCTCGCTCCGCCGACGTTTGGGCACGCGGCCCAGGTTCCAGAACTGCCCGCCCAGCAAAGGGATCGCCGCCACGCTGTGGTTGCCCGAGGTCACGGTCATGACATAGCCGGCCGCGCCCTTGACCAGCCGGTTCTTGGGGACGACGAGCACCGGCGCCCGCGGGGGCTGCAGCCGCCAGATGTCGCGCTCGAGGATAAAGGTGTCGGTGCCCCAGTCGAAGGCGACGAAATGGCGGACATGGCCGCCGGAGGCGAGGGCGACCAGCTCCGTCTTGATCCGTGCTTCCTGGCGGACACGGTTGATGAATCGGTAGGCGAAAGGCGTCATCGGCATCACATGTGTCGACCGCCGGCGCCCGGACATCCGGGCTCCTCCCGCGGGACAGCCCGCATCTTAGCAAATCGCCGGCCGGTATGCGAACCCCGTATGATGTGGCTCCATTGGGTTGGCTCCATTTGGTTGCTCCATTTGGTTGTCCATTTGGTTTGCGGCCCGCCCCGCGATTTTCTATGATGCGCGCAACGGCCCTGCGGTTCTGCAGGCCGGAGCCTGATCCATCATGAGCACTGCTTGCACAAGGGTCGCGCGCGCGGCTCCATCCCGGCCGGCGCGCGGCATGCCGCCAGCCGAACATGCCGCGCGTCTCCGCCGTCTGCTGGCGGCACTCCGGCGCGACCGTCTCGACGGGGCCGTCATCACGCACCCGGTGGCCCGCTTCTACTACACGGGCGTGACGAGCAGCGCGGGCGCGCTGTGGGTCGATGTCCACGAGGGGCCGCTCTTCGCGGTCGACTTCCGCTATCTCTTCATGGCGCGCGCGGCTCTGCCCTTCATGCCCTGCGCTCTGCAGAAAGCCGGCGAGGCGACGGTTCGGTCGCCTTGGCTCCGGCGGGCGCGGCGCTGGCGGCGTTGCGGGTACGAGGGCCGCGAACCGGCGTCCGCCCTCCGTCGGCGCCAGGAGCAATTGCCGGGCGTGACCGAGTGGGAGGATATCGATCCGCTGATCCTGGCGCAGCGGGCGGTCAAGTCGCCCCGCGAGCAGCGGGCGCTGCGCCGGGCGATCACCGCCAACGACGCGCTCCTGGCGGCGCTGCTGCCGCAGCTCCGCGCGGGGCTGAGCGAGTGGGAAATCCGCAACCTGATCCGCCGCGAGGCCGACCGCTTCGGCCAGGGGGAGGCCTTCGACACGATCGCCTGTGCCGGCGCCAACGCTGCGGAGTGTCACCATGTTCCGGGCCACGATGTGCTCGGGCCGGGCCAGCCGCTGCTGCTCGATTTCGGCGTGAAGCTGGATCACTACTGCGCGGACATGACGCGTTGCCTCAGCCCGCAACGCCCGGACACGCGCTACCGGAAGCTGTTCCGGCTGGTGTTCGAGGCTAACCGGCGCGCGATCGCGGCCATCCGTCCGGGGATGACGGGACGGGAAGTGGATGACGTCGCGCGGAGCCACATCGGGCGGTCGGGCTACGGGGCGGCCTTCGGCCACGGCCTCGGCCACGGCCTCGGCCTCGAGGTGCACGAGGCACCATCCTTCTCACCGCGCAGCGAGGAGGTGATCCGTCCCGGCATGGTGGTCACGGTCGAGCCGGGCATCTATCTTTCGGGCAGGGCGGGCATCCGCATCGAGGATGTCGTGCTCATCACCCGCGGCGGCTGCGAGGTGCTGACACGCACACCGCACGAACTGACGCTGTCCGAGCCCTGAGCCAGTACTCGGTTGGCCACAGGGGGGCGCGCGGGAGGGGCATGGCATGATTAACACGCTGAACGGTCCGATACGTCCCGTGCTTGTCTGCCCCGGCCTGCCCCGGCCAATACTCCTGCACCGGTAGCGTGGAACCTATACCCCGGTGGGGCGAACCGTTCCGGCGAGCCGCTGCTCGCAAGTCGCGCGGGACGTATCGGACGCGGGTTATTGGTTATTCTGTTGGACGAGGAGACGATGGATTTCCTCGGTGACGCAGATCGGTTTGTCCGAGCGGTACTGGAGCCTGGCCATATACTCGCGAACAACGGACGCCTGTTCCATCGTCTCGGGACCGTCTTCGTAGAATGCTTCCAGGCGATGGCGCTCCAGTGGGCGCAACGTGCGGGTTTCCATGGCGTCCGCGTACGCATGAAGCGCGGCATCTTTGTCCGCCGATTCCGGCGCATCCATCAGGGTCGCCAGATCAAAGAAATATATGCGGTCTTCATCCTTGAAGAAGTCTTCGGGAACGGGCAGCAACGCGCCCGACCCCACATCGGTGGGCCCCACATCGGTGACCAGATTGTACTGATCGATGAACTTGCCCAGCGCGATGGTGCGGGGCACCGCTCGGTCAAAGAAAGACAGGAACTTGGCCGCGCGGAGTCCGCAACGGGTGTAGACGTGGAAGGTCTGGTCATCCACCGGATAACAGGAGGCCAACACCACTGGGCGTTGTTCCTCCGGCACATCGTCGTAAGGCGGAGGAAAATTCAATCTAAGCGCGGCATCGCAGTGATTCCACGTCCAGCGCGATTGCCTCGCATCCCATGCCATGCAGGAGGTCTTGACGAGCCACGCACGCAACCAGCGCGCGTCGTAGACCTCGTACACCAACCGGGTGGGCAGAAATAACTCTCCGGTGACGGTCGCGAGCGGTAGGCGCTTGGGGTCTGAAGGATGCATAAGGTGCCTCGGAAAATATACCACCCACAAGCATCCGTCAAGTCACCAGGGGGGGCTAAAATTCCCTAAAATTCCCACCAGGCAGATTACACCGAGTCCGCAGCTAACACAAAGACGCCAACCGTACGCGCGTATGCTGGAGGGTTCCATGGCATCACGGAGCAGCCTCACGCCATTGCCGAAGGGCCTCTACCACTCCCGCGCCGCCTTGATCGTCTCGGCGACGTGCCCCGACCGCGTTTTGACGACCAGTCCGACGTTCAGCTTCAGCAAATGAGATTGAGCGCCCGCGGGGAGACCGCGATATCGACGGGCGTGAAACCGATGATGTCGCCGTCGGCCTGCACGGCGACCGGTTCGGCACTGCGAATGGTCACGGTGCCGCGCGCGGTGCGTTCGTGGATGATGCGGTTGACGCGCCGCGGCACGAGGCGGCGCAGGAAATAGAACCAGGGGTACTCGATCGCGGCCTTCATGCAGACGATGGCGACATCGATCTGGCCGTCGTCCATGCGGATGTCGGGACCGTTGGGGTGCAGGACGCGCGCCAGGGCGCCGCAGTTGGAGATCAGCACGTCGGTCGCGTCGTAGCCACGCGCTTCGCCGTCGATCGCGATGTCCAGCCGCAGCGGACGGGAGCACAACACCCGCCAGACGGCCGCGCCGACATAGGCGCCGCGCCCGAAGAGGCTCTTGCCCAGGCGCGACGTGCGGTCGATGACGGCCGCATTGATCCCGACGCCGGCATTCAGCAGGTGGGTCCGGCCGTTGATCCGCATGGCGTCGACGCGCCGCAGGCGGTGCGGTCCGGCGATCAGCGCGACGGCCGCGCGCGTGTCGCGCGGGATCCCCAACTCGCGCGCGACGAGATTGCCGGTGCCGGCCGGCACGATGCCCAGGGGCCGGTCGGTGTTGACCAGCGCATGCGCCACGGTCGCGAGCGTGCCGTCCCCGCCGACCGCCACCACGCGCGCCGGATCCGACTTCAGGCTCTGCTCAATGGCCCCGTCGAACGACTCGTCTGCGGCGATTTCACGGATGGCAAAGCCCGCGCCCGATCCGCCCATGAGCGCCTGCGCGGCGGCGCGCAGCGCGGCGCGGGTCTCGTCGGCGACGGTGGGGGCAACGATGAAGAGCGTATCCACAGGCATAAGGGGCACCGTGACATCGCCACCATTGTAGCAGGCTCCGCAGAGGTGTGCTCAAGGCGTATCGAGGAGCAGCGTGACGGGGCCGTCATTGAGCAGGCGGACTTCCATGTGCGCGCCGAAACGACCCGTTGCCACGCGCGTCCCCCCCAACTGCCCGCGCAACCGGTCGGCCAGGGCGCGATAGCATGCCTCGGCCATGCCCGGCTCCCCGGCCGCGGTGAAGCCGGGCCGGTTGCCCTTGCTGCAGTCGCCGAAGAGGGTGAACTGGGAGACCAGCAGGATCGCGCCGCCGGTCTCCGACAGCGATCGGTTCATCTGCCCCGCCTCGTCGGCGAAGATGCGCAGCGCCGGCAGCTTGCGGGCCATCCAGGCGATCTCCCGCTCGCCGTCCGCCGGCGCCACGCCCAGCAGCACAAGCAACCCGGGGCCGATGGCCGCTACCGCCCCGCCGTCGACTGTGACCGACGCCTCGCGAACCCGCTGGACCACCGCCTTCAGCGCCCTACTCCATGTACTCCGCCCAGGCCGACGGCGTCTCCCAGATCCGCACCCGGCAGAGACGCACGCGCCCGCCCACCCGCGCGGGCAGCGACGCCGACAGCGCCTGGAATAGCACCTCGGCCAGCACCTCGGTCGTCGGGTCGCGCCCGGCGAAGCCGACCACGTGCTCCCCGAAACGCTCGCGCAGCGCCCCGTATCCGGGATCGGCATCGTTGATGCAGAGCGCATGATCCCACGCGGCCACATGCTTTTCCAGCAACGCCTTCACCTCGGCAAAGTCGCAGACCATGTCGTTGGCATCGAGCGTCCCGGACTCGAGCACCACCTCGATCGTCCGGGTGTGGCCATGCACAAAGCGGCACTCGCCCAAATGCTTCGAGAGCAGGTGCGCGCTGTCGATGGTCACCGTCTTGCAGATGCGGTAGGGCATACGCGGCAACACCGGCGACTACAGCTTGATGCCGACACCGGCGATCAGGACCAGGTCGTTCTTCTCGAGGCCTGCGCCGGGCTGGCTGTCGTACTTGTCCTGCAGCACGACGCGCAGGTTGAGCCTGCCCTGCAGCGGCGCCTCGACACCGACCTCCGCCGTGATGAGGTAGTTGTCGAAATCCTCGGCCTCGGGCATGTAGACGATCGACTGCCAGATTTTCGACTTCTCGGCAAACTTGTATTCGAACGACTCCGCCAGACGCAGGGCCAGATAATCGTCCTCGATATCGGCGACCTCCTCCCAGACATAGGCCAGCCCGCCTTCAACGGAAAGGGCCGTGCTGTCGTTCTTCACCAGATACAGCCCCAGTCCCGGACCCACCGTCGCCCGGTAGTCGATCTCCGCGATGTCGTCGTTCAGCACGGAACCGTCTAGGTAGGCGAAGGTCATCGGCGAGAGCGTCTTCTTGGCGTTGCCGAAGAGCTTGGCATTGGAGACCGTCGTCTCGTCTTCATCTACCTCGACGCCGTCGATCACGGTCCGCGTGGTGTTCTCGCCATAGTTTCCCTCCAGCCCCGCCTTGAAGGATCCGAGGCGTTCCTGCTCTCCCGACAGAAGCAGGCTGCCGTTGGCCATCATCGTCTCGCTGTTGCCGTCCGTCAGGTTGACGCCCATCGTCAGCGACTTCTCGATCTTCGACGCGCCGCCCGGAGCGGCTTCCTGGGCCTGAAGGCCAAGCGCGACCAGCCCCGCAGCCACGATCCAACCCTGCTTCAGTGTCATGTTCATGCTCCTCGTTTCGCATCCGTGCCAACGGTACGGAAACCCTTCCGCCAACGCCATCGGCACACTGCCACCGGCAGCCAACGGTCAACTGACCGGATCGTGCCGCGTGTCAGGTCTGAAGAATACCGTTTTCCTGCGCGCACGGCAAGGTCAGGAACAGCCTGTGTCAGGAACAGCCTGGTAATCGGTTGGTAATCGGTTAGCGACAGGCGTGTGCGTGAAGCGCATGAAAAGCGGTCGGAACGCGGAAGTGTGTATCGTCCGCGTCCGCGATATCTAAACGCAGAGGGATAGAACGGCTAGGGCACGCGATTTTGCGCCGGTTCATGGGACAGCAAGCGCGATTAGTCTGCGGCATCGTCGAGCAGATGACGCCACTTGCTGGCGGCGGCCGCCAGCGCGCAGGCACGGTGCGAGATGCGGTTCTTCTCGGCGGGCGTGAGTTCGGCGAAGCTGCGGGTTGCGCCAACCGGGTGGAAGAGCGGGTCGTAGCCGAAACCACCCGTGCCGCTCGGCGCGTGGGCGATGCGCCCCTCGCAGCACCCCTCAACCGTCCAGTCGCGCCCGTCCGGCGCCGCCAGGGCCAGCACGCAACGGAAACGCGCCCGGCGATCCTCCACGCCGTCGAGCTCCCGGAGCAGCCGGGCGTTGTTCG
>CAZYRQ010000046.1:0-10664 GCA_964649455.1 uncultured Lentisphaerales bacterium | reverse complement strand
CCCGCTCAGTCGTACCGCTACGCGGCCGACTTCCGGCGTGATCAGAATGGCAAACATCGCCTGCATTTGCCGATAGCTTAGTCGAAAACGGCCTAGCTGTCAACAGGTGCCAAATGAAAGTTTGCTGAAGTTTGCTGATCCACAATAGTGGATGCGCACCCAGAATTCAGGAGCCAGCATGCAGAATGCAGAAGAATTTCGCCGCCTTTCGCTGACAAATGCGCCTCGGTTCGTGTCCACGCAATTGAAACAAAATCTGGGACGCGTGGAAAAGCACACAAATCGTTGCTGTGCAACTTCTTGGATTCTGGATTCTGGATTCTTTGCGATTCAACAAAGGGAATCGCACGGTCGCACCCCCTCAACCGTTTGCAGTATTCTCCGCATTGTAGTAGCATCCATCCCATTTCAAACCCTGATTGCCGGGCGGTGCCCCCTGCGCCCGGAACTCGCACGAGGGAGAGCGTTGATGCGCCTGCGCGATCTGCTGGACGAGTCCGTGGTCAAGATTGGACTGGAGAGCACGGACAAGGAAGAGTGCTTCGAGGAACTCATCGACCTGCTGGTGCGTTCCGGCCGTCTGGCCAGCCGGGAGGCCGCGCTGGCGGCGGTCGCCGCGCGCGAGTCGACCGCCACGACGGGCATTGGCAGGGGCTGCGCCATTCCCCATGGCAAGGATCCGTCCATCCAGACGCTGACCGTGGCGATCGGCACGTCGGCGGCGGGCATCGAGTTCGATGCCGTCGACGGGGCACCGGTGCATCTCGTGATCCTGATCCTGGCCAACGCCGGCGAGCCCGGCCCCCATGTCCGGGCGCTCTCCGAGGTCGTGCGGCTGCTCAAGCTCCCCGGCTTCTATAACACGCTGATCTCAACGCGCTCGGCCAAGGCGCTGCTCGACGCCATCGACGCGGCGGAGTAGCCGCCGGAAAGGGGATCCACATGCGCGACGTCATTCAGGACGTGCTGGCCGCAGAAGCGGAAGCCCAGGCGGTGCTGCAGGCGGCGCGGCAGGAGGCGGAGGCGCTGGTCAAGGCCAGCCGCGACGCCGCCGCGGCGCTGGCGGAGCACAACCGCGTGGCGGTGCGCGCGGAGGCTGAAAGGATCCTCGCGGAGGCGGCGGAACAGACTGCCGCGCAGGAGCGGGAGCAACTGGCGGCAATCGAGGGCGCGCTGCAGGCGGATCTGCGGCTCGGCGCGGAGGATCGCGCCCGCGCCCTCCGGCAGGTGGTCGCGGCGGTGCTCGGACAGCAGGCGTGAATGGACGCAATCGATGCCGGCTCCGGTAGACAAGGATCTCGATTTCCTGGCCGCGAAGCTTCACGGCTGGCGCAGCCGGCTGGCCGAGGGCGACCGGCTTGATGACCTCTGCCGCATCCGGACCGTGGCCGAGCTCGCGCGGCAAATCGCGCCGGAGGGCGCGTTCCGGCAGGCGGCCCCCTTCCAGCGCCACCTGATCGAGTCGCATGTCCGCGAGCTGGCGCAACTGGCCGCCGGCGTGAATGGCCCGGGCGGAGCCTTCCTTTCCTGGCAGCGGACGCGTTTCCAGGTGGAGAATCTCAAGGTGCTGGCACGGGGAGCGGCCCGCGGAATGACGATCGACTCCCTGGCCCCCCGTCTGATCGCCCTGCCGGACGACCTGGCCCTCGACCTGGCTTCGTATGCCGATCCGGCCGGCGGATCGCTGCTGGCACGCCTGCAGCGCTTCCTGCCGCCTGGCGCGCCCCTGCGGACGGCGATGGAACAGGACGGCGAGGCGTTCCGCGAGGCGACGGAGCCCTTCCTGGCCGAGGCGGCCCTCGACCACGCCTACCTGCGGCTCCTGCTGCGGCACGCCGCCGCCGTCGGCGGCGAGGATGGCGCGGGGGTGCGGCGGCTCGCGGAACACGAGGTCGGCATCTTCAACATGATGCTGGCGATCCGCGGCTGGCACCACTACCGGCTGCCGCCGGATCTGCTGCGCGCGGCCTTTGTGCCGGGCGGCAGCCTGGGCCGCGAAACCTTCGAGCAGGTCATCGGGGCCGGGGATGCGTCGGCCGGGTTTCGGCTGCTGGCTGTTAAACTCGATCCGAAGGGCTCCGCGGGGGCGCCGCCGGAAGCGCCGGTGATCGAGGCGCTGGCTTGGAACCGCTATCTGAAGCTGGCCAACGCGCTCTTCCGGCAGAGCCGGATGTCGGTCGGCGTGGCGATCGGATTCGCCGCGATACGCCGCATCGAGCTGGCCAACCTGATTACGCTCTGCGAGGGTATGCGCATGGGTTTCGATCCGCAGCGGCTCCGCGAGCGCCTGATCCCGCGGTCGGTTCTGGAGGTGGTGCATGTTTAGCCCGGTGCCGATGCGCCAGATGCGGGTAGTGGTTCTGGAACGCGACAAGCGCGCCGTTCTGCATGGCTTGGGAGGCCTGGGCGTCATGCACCTGATGCATGCGCCGTCCGAGACAGATAGCGCCCTGCTCCAGCCGCTCGACCGCACCGCCGAACGCGAGCGCTGCCGGCAGCTGCGCGCGCGGATCCGCGACCTGCGCGCGCGCCTGGAGTGCCCTGCGGACGCCGGGGACACGGACGCCGACGTGCCGGCCGCCGGCGAGGCGCCCGCCATCGAGCAGGCCGAGGCGCGGCTCGCGGAGCACGAGGCAACCCTCGCCGCGCTGGACGAGCGGCAGCGCGTCGCCCAGGCGCGGCGCGGCCAGCTCGACACGGTGATCGAGCAACTGACCTCGTTCCAGGATGTCGCGCTGCCCTTCGACGCGCTCGACAGTTTCTCCTTCCTCCATTTCGCCATCGGCACGCTCCCCGGCCCGCAGTGGGAGGCGCTGCGCGGCCGGCTGGCGGAGAATGTCGTGCTGGTGCCGCTGCCGCGCGGCGGTGACCGGCGCGCGCTCATGGCGGTCACCAGCCGCACCGGACGCTTCGCCCTGGAGACCGCGCTGCGACAGGCGGGGTTCCAGCCGGAACCGGTGCCGGCGACGTCTGCGGCGCCGGCGGGCATGCTGCTGGCGCAGAGCCGCGAGGAGCAGCAGCGCGTCGACACGGAGCTGCATCAGATCCGGCTGGCGCGCCTCGGCCTGGCCGGCGCCCTCGCGAAGCCGCTGGCGCGAAGTGAGCGGATGCTCGCCGTCGAGCAGCGGATGCTCGAGGCCGAGGAGCAGTTACCGCGCACGCAGCAGACGGTGCTGGTCACCGGTTGGGTGCCGGACGACCAGGCAAGCAGCGTGACGGCGCGCCTCGGCGAATGGACCGGCGGCTGCTGCGTCGTCGAGACCACCCCGGCCGACGCGGTGCCTCCGGAGCAGGTTCCCGTGCTGCTGCGGCACTCGCGCCTGCTGCGTCCCTTCGGCCTGCTGATTGCCGGCTACGGCCTTCCCGGCTACCGCGAGGTCGAGCCGACGCTCTTTGTCGCGATCTCCTACATGCTGATGTTCGGCATGATGTTCGGCGATGTCGGCCATGGCGCAGTGCTGATCCTGGGCGGCGCCCTGGCCTTGGCGCGCGGCCGGAGCCGGCGCGTCAAGGATGTCGGCACGTTGCTCGCGATGGTGGGGTTCTCCAGCCTGCTGTTCGGTGTAGTCTACGGCAGTTGCTTTGGCCTGGCGTGGTTCCACCGCTACGCCTTGTGGCACGATCCACTCGATGGGAATCCGCTCGAACTGATGGCCGCCGCCATCGGGCTCGGCGTGATCATCATCAGCCTGGGGCTCGTCCTGAACATCGTCAACCGCTTCCGCCGCCGCGACTGGATCGGCGGCTTTCTCGACAGCTACGGCGTCGTCGGCGCGCTGTTCTACTGGGGCGTGCTGGGCCTGCTGCTCAAGTATGCCGCCCTGCGGGAGCGCGGCCTGGTCGGTCTGGTGGTTGTGCTGGTCGTCGTCCTGCCGATCGTGGCCTGGGCATTGCGCGAGCCCCTGGTTCATGCCCTGCGCCGCCGGGCCAATTCCGAGGCTGCCGCCGGCAAAAGTGGATACATCGAGGCGGCCATGGAGTCGGTGGTCGAGGCCTTCGAGGCCATGCTGGGCTACATGGCCAACACGATCAGCTTTGTCCGTCTGGCCGCCTATGCGATGAGCCATGCCGCCGTGCTGATGGCGGCTTTCGTCATGGCGCGCGAGGTCGAGAAGCTCTCGTCCGGCGGCGGCTTCCTGAGCGTGCTGGTGATCATCGGCGGCAATCTCGTGGCGATCGTGCTCGAGGGAATCATCGCCGGCGTCCAGGCTCTGCGGCTCGAGTACTACGAGTTCTTCAGCAAGTTCTTTTCCGGGCGCGGCCGGGCCTACGTCCCCTTCAGCCTTGCGGATCAGCCCAGTTCACCGGAGTAGGCGGGAGATCGGCGAGCTGGAAGCCGGCCAGGTCGTCCAGCACGAGGTCGGCGCCGTCGAGCTGCTGGGCCGGGCGCCCCGGCCGGGCCAGGGCCACGCAGTACATGCCGGCGGCCTTGGCCGCCGCGACACCGACCGTCGAGTCTTCGAAGACCACGCAGGCCGCCGGCGCGATGCCCAGCTTGTCGGCGGCCAGTTGGAAGCAGTCGGGCGCGGGCTTGCCGAAACGGTAGTCCTCCGCCCCCACGAAGAAGGCGAGGCAGTCGCCAATCTCCATCTGGTCGATCGCCTCCTGGATGTCGTGCCGTGTGGAACCCGAGACGATGGCCACCGGCAGGCACGCCGCCAGGCGCCGCAGGAGGGCGACGGAGCCGGGCAGGGTGATGGAGGTGGCCGCGCGCAGGCGCTGGTAGTAGGTGCGCAGGGCGTCGGTCGTCGTTTGGATGCCCTCGACCGCCAGGGCCGGCACGCGGCGCGTCATCTCGGCGAAAACCTCGCTCCACCCCCGTCCGTAGACCATCTCCTGGGCGGCGGCGGGCGACACGGTCGCGCCCCGGTCTGTTAGATAACGCCGCGTTGCCTCCACCCAGAGGATTTCGGAGTCCTGCAGCGTGCCGTCGAGGTCGAAAAAGCAGGCCCGGATCATGCGCTGGCTTCCCGTGCGCCGCAGCACTTCTTGTACTTCCGGCCGCTGCCACAGGTGCAGGGGTCGTTTCGTCCGATTTTTGGGGCCTCGCGACGGATCGGCTCCGGCCCGATCACCTCGCCGTCCATGAAGAACCACTGGTCGCCAACCTTCGCAAACTGCGCCTTCTCATGGTGGTCGAAGGCCTTCTCCTTGATCGTGTAGTGGGCGACAAATTCGATCATCCCGGTCGCGTCCTGCTCGCCGCCGCCCTCGAGCGCCAGTACATCGAGTCCGGTCCACTCGGCGGACTCCGCCCAGCGCTTGCTGCCTTCGGCGTCGAACTCCTTGCGAACCCGCGGGCCGGAGGTCTTAAAGAGGTAGTCGATGCTGCAGAGCGCATAGGCCGCATAGCGCGCGCGCATGAGCGCCTCGGCCGTGGGCGCGTGCAGACGCCCCATCAGGTAGGGTTCGCAGCAGAGTTCAAAGGCGCGGCCGCTGCCGCAGGGGCAATTGTTGTCGGACATAGACAGCCTTGGAGGAACAGAATGGCGACAGTGTAGCGCATCGCCGCGCGCCGCGGCAAGCGCCTTCCGGAATCATTGACGGACACAGGTCGGCACGGTACGATAGGCAAGGTTTCGTCAACGGCGCCCGATCGCAGAGGACAAACGATGACATTCCTGCGCAGTATTACTGTCACGCTGCTGGCCGGCCTCGCCGGTCTCCTAAGTGCGTCCGCGGCCGCCGCCGGCACATGCTATTTCCGTGAGGACTTCCGCAACTACCGCGACCTAGCGCCGGTCTGCGTGGTCGATGCGGGACTGCGTGTCGGCAACGACCCGATCTGGGCCAATGCCGCCGAGCTCAACTGCCGGCGGACGGTAGACGGGCCAATCTTCCGCTCCTTCGTGCCGGAGTCGTGGCAGGGCCACAGCGTCACCAACTACGAGGTTCGCTTCCGCTTCAAGCTGCTGGCCGCCAATGGACGGTTCCAACTGGTTCTGCGCAGCGGCCTGCCCGCCGGGGGCACCACGGGCGACCTCTGGCTCGACTTCACGTCGACCACCCTGTCCGTCACCAGCGCGGGGCTGCCGGCGCCCGTCACCGCGTCGGCGGGCTTCCCCGCCTCGCTCGCCGACTCCAAATGGCACTGCGGCTCCGTCACCGTGCAGGATGGCGCACTGCAGGTAGCCGTGGACACCAACCGCCTCTTTGCCGTCGTCCTCTCCGGGGTGGCCGTGACGCCGCTGCCGCTCGTCGGCATCAACTTCTCCAGCTACGCCAATGCCCCCTTCAGCCTGACCGACCTCGTCATCCAGGAGCCGGGCGAGCCCCTGCCGGACAACCGGATCACAGCCATCATGCCCGTCCCCGTCCCCGTCACGCCGGGCGAGTTCCAGTCCGGCGGATCGGGCACACTGGCCCTCGCGGGTCGCTGCGGCGCCGCCCTGCGCGTCGGCCAGGGCACCCGTACCGCCAGCCTCGCGCTGGGCTGGTCGGGCCGCGCCACCGACACGCTCTACTTCAGCACGCGGGACGCCACCGACAACGGCATCACGTTCCCCGACGCCGTGATCCGCGTCGAGAACGTGCCGAACAAGGGCACCCTCGATATCTACATCCGCCCGCTCATGCGGCGCTACCGAACGTCCTACAGCGTCACGGATACCTACAACGACATCGTCCGCGACCGGAACCTGCTGCCCCGGGCGTCGGAGCATCCGCTCCAGATCGAACTGCGCCGCACCGGCTTTGGCGCGAACCTCCTGTTCGACGGCTGCCATGTCGCCAGCATCACCGGCACGCTCCAGAGCGCCAGCTACACACTGAATACCGCCGCGTCGATCGGGCGGTTCATCGCCGAGTCCGTCTCCTACGACACCACGCGGTATCTGCCGCTGGAGATCGGCGCGCTCCGCATGGCCAGGAGCTTTGCCGGCGCGACCAACAGTCTGCCGGCGGGATTCAACGTCGTCAGCAACGTGCCCTTCTACGTCGCCGGCGGGCAGCAGAGCGGCGATGTCGGACTGGCGCGGGAGGGGCAGGGCAACTGGGCGCTGGAGGTCGACGAATACTTGGCCCGCTCCCCCTTCGACGGGTTGCTGACCGAGCTGCATTTCACCGTTCCCGGCGGCGCGCCCTACATGCGCGCCTGGGTGCTCTGCGCGGTCGATCCCGACCCCGCCAAGACGCCCATGCTCACCACGCGCCTCGCCCACTACATCGAAAACGGCACGGGCAACAACCAGCTTGTCGACACCTACTCCCTGCTGCCGCGCGTCGTCCGCGACGCCCCGCAGGTGAAGGGGCCCTGGCGCGGCACGCTCGTCATGGTGGACGGCGGTGGCGGCGTCGACACACGGGGCATCCGCGAGGTCGGAACCGTCCAGACCCGCGATCCGGCCAGCGGTCGTACCGTCTATGTTCCGCTCTACCTCGTCGAGGTGCCGATCAACTGCGGAGAAATCATTGATCTCGCCATGGGCAAGTCGACGCTCAATTTCGAGTTCTTCGGCAAGCCCTCGATCAACCTGGAGCAGCTCGACAATACATCCAAGCCCGACCCCCAGTCGACCAGCGCCGTCCAGATTTTTGGTGTCACGCTGGAGCGCGCACCGGTCGGTTTCCACTTGACCCAATCACAGCCGGGCAACGTCTTCCACAACGACGAGGTACCGCAGACCACGCTCCGCCTCCGGAGCTTCGGAGCGGCCAGCGGTACTGCTGTGTGGCGTATCACCGATCTACAGGGTACCGAGGTCGGTCGCGGTTCGGCGCCGTACCAGTTCGCGTCGGCCGGCGAGACCGCGTCGTTTATGATTCCGCTCGCCCAGCCGCGTCTCGGCTGGTACGGCCTGACCCTCTCCCTGACGCCGGCGGCGGGCGGGCGGCCCTTCCTCGTCCACCGCGGCAGCTTCGCCCTCCTCGCGCCCGACACGCGCCAGGCCACGCACGATTCCCCCTTCGGCACCTGGTGGTTCGACGGCGCGCACAACACGCCCTCCGATCTCGCCTTCGGCGGCCCCATCCTCTTTAAGGCGGGCATCCGCCAGGTGGGGTGGACCGGCAAGACCGGCGCGTCGCTGGCCACCTGGTCGCTCTACAAGGACCAGCTCAACATGCCCTTTAGATTCAATCAGTTCGCCAGCCCGGCCGAGCTCGCGCAGGAAGCGGCCAGCCCGGGCGCCAAGACCGCCACGCTTTACGCGGCCGCCCGTACCACCATCGACAACGCCCTGGCCAATCATCCGCACCTCCGCGAAATCCTGGTCTACCACGAGAGCGGTCCGGACAACACGGTGCCGCTCGAACTCATCGGTGTCGATCCCGCGCTGGATCCCGCGACCGTCGTTTCGCAGAAGCGCTATGCCGATCTGCTCAACTTCACGGGGCGCTTCTTCCGCGAGAACTATCCCCAGCTCCGGCTGGTCGTCGGCAACTCCAGCAGCTCGGCGGCCTGCATCGCCGCGATCCTGCGCCATGGCGGCAGCCCGGACTACATCGACGCCATCGGAGTCGAGTCGGCCTCGCAGGTCTACATCCCCGAAAAGCTTCAGGAGTGGGCGCTGCAGGGCGTCCAGATCGCCCGCGACACGGCAACGACGCTCTCCGGATGCGACATTCCGGGCACCGGTTGCTACGAGTTCACCTACCGCTGCGAACGCGACATGGGCGAGGAGCAGCAGGCGCAATGGTATGTCCGCGACACCCTGATCGGCCTGGCCAACGCCTTCACGCACATCGGTCCCGGCATCCTGTTCGATTGCAGTACGGTCTACTACAACACACTCTGGGGCGGCAGCGGCCTGCTGCGGCGCGGACCGTTCGGCTATCCCAAGCCGTCCTATGTCGGCTACGCCGTCGCCACGCGCGTAATGGATCGGGTCGTCTTCCGCCGCCAGATACCCACCGGTTCCGGCACGTTCTACGCCGTCGCGTTCGACCGCGCCGACGGCAAGCAGGTCACCGCCCTCTGGGCCTCCCGCGGGGAGGCCGACCTGGCGGTGAGCTTCGAGGCGGACGGCCCCGTGACCGAGATCGAGATGTTCGGCAACAGCACGGCGCGCGCCACGTTCGGCTGCCGGCTGACGGCGACCGCCGGCACATCGCCCCTCTACCTCGTGTCTGACCACCCGGTCGCGTCGGTCGGCGTGACCGCGCGTCGCTTTCCCCGCGACGCGCGCCGCGCCGCCGCCTCGCGTGTCGTCGCGCCGCTCCAGGATGCCGCCGCGCTGGCGGTCGTGGCCGACACCTCGCTCGATACTCCCCCAATTCACCCCCTGCAGTTGCCCATTCGCCAGCTCGGATCCTTCGCCCTGCGCAGCGTGACGGACGCGGAGCAGGGCGCCTGCATCGAGGTCGAGCTCCTGACCAACAGCCTGCCAGTGCTCAGCAAGTACATCACGGAATACACGACGCTGCAGCTTGCCGAACCCGCGCCGGCGGGCGGCAGGCCCGCCGGCATTGGCGTCTGGGTCCGTGGCAATTCGAGCTGGGGACGGATCATGTTCGAGTTCAAGGATGCTGGCGGCGAGGTCTGGCGGTCGGTCGGCACGGGCGGCTGGGGTTGCGACATCCTCGACTGGCCCGGCAACCTGGCGCTCAACTTCGACGGCTGGTCTTATGTCGCCCTGCCGCTGCGTGACACGTCGCTCTTCAACGACCACAGCCCCGGCCCGGTGCTGGAGCAGTGGGTCTCCGGCGGCGGCAACAAGCGGATCGACTATCCCATCCGGCTCACCGGCCTGATCGTCGAACTGAACCGCACGGCGCTCAATCTGCGCGACTTCGGGGCTGTCCCCACGACGATCCGTCTGAAGGATCTTTCGGTATTCTATTGACAGGTCGGAAATGGGATGACTCCAGGCCGTACCGACGCGCTACGGCGCGTAGCCCATCCGGCAACCTGTCGTAGACAGGTTGTTACCCTGCTGAATCGAAGCGGCGACGACGCGTCGCCCCACCTTGCATTCGTCCATTTGCGGTTTGTGCTTCGCGCCTTCGTGCCTGCGCGTGAGCTTCCTTTGCCGCCTTCGACAAAGCGGCAACGTGGGGTCGCTGGCTTGAGTCAACGGGCGGCCACCTGAGCCCTGACCCCTGCCTCCTCGGTGATTCAACCAATAATCCAGAATCCAGAATCCAAGAAGTTGCACAGCAACGATTTGCGTGCTTTTCCACCCGTCTCGGATTTTGCTTCAATTGCGTTGACACGAACCGCGGCGCATTTGTCAGCGAAAGGTGGCGAAATTCTTCTGAATTCTGTATTCTGGCTCCTGAATTCTGGGCGCGCATCCACTATTGTGGAGCGCCCCTGGCTTCACGGGCTTCCCGCCCCTGGCTTCCCGCTTGGAATCCAACCTCCAATGAAGTAGCATATGCCGCACATGACTGGCCCGGCTTTCCCGCCGGCTCAATCCTTCGGTTTCGAGGCCCTGCCATGCTTGACATCAAACGCATCCGCGAGAATCCCGACGAACTCCGCAACGGCCTGAAGCGCCGCTTTATGGACACCGCGCCCGTCGACGCGCTGTTGGCGTGCGACCAGGAGCGCCGGTCGCTCGTCACGCGCGTGGAGGAGTTGAAGAGCCGCCGCAACGCGATCTCCAAGGACGTCGGCAAAAAGCGCAAGGCCGGGGAGGACACCACGGCCCTGCAGGACGAGGTGCGCGCCATGGGCGACACGATCGCCGCCATGGATCAGGAGATCCGCGCGCTCGACGAGC
>CAZYRQ010000045.1:0-10693 GCA_964649455.1 uncultured Lentisphaerales bacterium | reverse complement strand
TGCATCAGAGCGAGTGCGTCATAGCCTACGGGATTCACAAGCTGGACATGCCCAAAGACCCGACGCCGAGCCAGCAGGTCACGACGGTTTACGCGGGCCTGAATCAGATCCGCGTCATGCTGTCTGGCATGGGTGTAGAGGCTCTGGTCTACGATGCGCGCGGCTGGTACGACAAGGGAGTCACGCGCGGGCAGGCTTTGAGATACGCAACCATCCCTCTACCCTCTGCGTCATGTTCCGCCATCCCGGCCGAGGGCTGGGCGCACCAGTCCTATAGGCCGACCCACAAGACCGCCATCCGCGCGTTCGAGGGGTGCCATCTGTCACGCGACCGGGTAGAGCAGCAGGTCGTTACGTGGGTTGCGTGGGATTCCGACTGGTTCGGACTGCAACAGCTACGCGCATGGATTGCGGCGCCAGGCGCACCGGGTGCGTGCATCCTTCATAGCGGCCACCACGAAAGCGAATTTCTGAACCAGGTCACAACGCGCGCCTTCGTCGGCATGGTCCAGAAGCATTCCGGGCAGGTATACGATTGGGCGCGGGTGCCGGGCAGCGACGATTACGGGGACTGCCTCTCGATGTGCCGCGTCGGGGCGGCTTATTTCGGGATCGGGACGGGCGGTGCGCAGGCCGCACCTAAGGCCGTCGCGCATGTGGCGATTCGGAAGCCTGGCCGACGTGGATTTTAAGCGGACAAACGGGAGACGGGAGACGGAGAATGAAGAATTGCGGCAAGTGCGAGCACCGGGCGGAGCTAAACCCGCAATATCAGAGCATGGCGTGGGAGGAGTTACCGTGCTCGCATTGCAGCATTCCATCGCTGCATGATGATGCGCCGTCGGCTCGCATGGTGCTCATGGAGCCGCAGAAGATGGCCCGCATTTACGAGGCTGACGGCTTTGCTGCCAAACCGCTCATGAGACTCAAAACCACCGAAGCCCTGTTAGAGCTGATGACGATGATACGCGACGCCGCCGACCTGCAGATCGTCCAGACCATCATCCGCGACAGGGACGCGACGCAGGCCGAAATTGCCGCCGCTGTCGGCATGACGCAGCAAGCCATATCGGCCAGGCTCAAGCGGATGCGCTTGTAATATAAATCGAGCATTTGTTGGCCTGTTTTCGCAAAATATAGAATTATGCTTGTGATACTGCCATAGTAGTAGGGGGACGCCGCGCCTTCCTCTCCTCCATGCCCTTTCCTGCCCGGCGCGCGCCCCCCTCCTATTTATGGCGGGGAATCTAAATTATTTGCCGGCGTCGATTATAGGCGGCGAGACCATCATGGTGGCCGCCGCAAACCCGTTCGGCGGCGGGCGCGACATCATTCTGGCCGAGTACTCCCCGGCGACACCGGCGACGCTATCCTATCACCTCCAGTGCGACACTCCGCTCACGATTGCAGCAGCCGCAAACAGCGGCAACACCGGGTGGACGCTGACCGTTTCGGCAGCTGAGACACTGACGCTCGGGCCGGGGCCGGTCGCCTTCGCAGGCGTCCTGACCATCGACGGCGCGACGAAGGTTGTGGATACAGGCATCATCCACGTTCGCCCGTCGCCCCTGCGTGTATCCTCATGGCTGGCCGTTGTCACCGCCATTGACGCCGCGCTGCTGACGGCGGCATCCAGTCCGAGCGGGTCGATCTCAATCGACGGTATGTCGATCAGCTACAGGTCGCCCGACCAACTGATCAGATTGCGCGACTATGCGGCTGGCATGGCGGCGCGTGAATCCGCAACGGGCACGATGGGCGGCGGCAGGATCATCCGCACGAGGTTCCGCGTGCTATGAGATTCCCGTTGTTCAGATTCCGGGCCAGTGTCAAGACAAGCGGGCGCGGCGGGATGCGAGCATTCCACCAGACGCGCGGGTTTGCGGCGGCTCAGACCGACAGGCTGCTGGCCGGGTGGCGCTATGATGGCGGATTCACGGCGAGCGACGTCTCCGCGCATCTCGCAACAATCCGCGCCCGGTCGCGGCAGATGGCGAAGGACAGCCCACACTTTAAGCGGTGGCTTGATCTGTGGGTCACCAACATCGTCGGCGAAGGGTTCGCGCTAAAGTCGATGCCGCACGACGGCGGATCACTCGACCGGCGCCTGGACACGGCCGCCGCAAAAACCATCGAAAATCACTGGTGGCGATTCTGCACGTTGCGCGCCCCGTCCGGGCAGACCTACTGCGACGCATCGGGCCGTAAGACGATGGCGGAAATGGACAGGCTGCTTGCCCGCACATGGGCGCGCGATGGAGAGTATTTCGTCCTTATCACCCGCACGCAGGCAAATCCCTACGGCATCGAGTTTCAGGTTATCCGCCCCGATCTGTGCGACGAAAGATACAACCTGGCCGACACCGGCAAGGGTACGTCGATCCAGGCTGGCGTTGAGAAGAGCATCGCAACAGGCCGACCGGTTGCCTACTGGTTCAAGACCACTGCCACCAACCAAGCGGGCGCGTATTCGGCTGGGCAGCCGCTGGTCAGGATCGGGGCGGACAGGATCATCCACGGCTACACTCAGCAAGACGAGGATCAGCCGCGCGGAATCCCTCACGGCTATGCGAGTCTCGTCAAGCTCAAGATGCTCGACGAATACGACCGCGCGGAACTAACCGCCGCGCGCGACGAGGCTTGCAGCGTGCGCACATACTACGCGCCGATGGGTCAGGAGAACGCAATAGCCGACATTGCCGCGCCGGAAAATGCGGATGTTGCCAACGCGCTGCTGGCCGACAAAGAGCCCGGACAGGCCGAGATTTTGCCGCTCGGATACAGGCAGGAGATCCACACGCCGCAACATCCCAACCGAGAGTTGACCGCCTTCAAGAACAGCATGGGACGCGACATTGCTGGCGGCCTCGGCGTAGAGTATTCAAACTTTTTCAACGACTGGGCTGGCGTGTCATTTTCTTCGGTTCGTGCGGGGACGATCAGCGAACGCGATATGTGGATCATGTTCCAGAGCGACATGATTTCTCAACTCAAGAGCCGCATGTTTCTTGCCTGGCTCCGAGCGTTTCTCGAGTCGGCGGAATCCGGCGGGCTGCCTGTCGAGAAGTATGACAAGTTCAGCGAGCACGAGTTCCGGGGCCGACGATGGCTCTGGGTCGATCCGCTCAAGGACATCAGAGCCGCCGAAACCGCCGTGCTTCACGGCTGGAAAACCAACCAGCAGATCAGCGAGGACTACGGCGGGGACTATTACGACAATCTGGAAGAGATCAAGCGCGAGGAATCCGCCGCGAAAGGAACCGCGCTGGAAAGGACGAAGGCGAATGAAGCGCAACAAGGATAAGAAGCCGGAGATGCAGATCAGAGCCGCAACACTCGAGGTGCGCGCTGCTACTGACGATCAGGCCGCGTCAGTCAGAATGTCTATATCCAGTGAGGAGCCGGTTTTGACCTACGGCTGGTTTAACGACCAGTTCCAGCGATTCTGGGAGATCCTCGATCACACACCGCTATCGATCGACCTCGCCCGCGCGAAGGATGGGCTCGTTGTGCTCGACCGCCACTACGGCGATCAGATCGGTCTGATGGATGTCGAGATTGACGCCGCCGCGCGCAAGCTTGGCGGTGCGGTTAAGTTTTGCTCCGGCGCGCGTGCGCAGGAGATTGCGACGGATGCGGCCAAGGGGCTGCGGCGAAATGTCAGCGTTGGCTACGTTGTTGATCGCCGCAGTTACGTTCTGGAAGGCGAGCGCGATGGAGTCCCGGTGGTGCGGGCGAAATCGTGGATGCCGTTCGAAGCGAGCTTTGAGCCGGTTCCGGCAGACGCTACGGTCGGCGTGGGACGCGCCGCCGATTTGACGACCAACACGGACGCGGGAAACCCCGCCGACCAAAACAAGGAAAACACAATGGATGCCAAGCAGATGGCCGCGCTCTACGCGCGCGCCGCAGAGTTCAAGGTTGACGCGAACAAGGTCCGCGCTCTCATCGAGGCCGACGATGCGACCGCGGCCGCAGGCGTTGACGCGCTGATCATCGAGGCGCAGCGAACCGCTCTCGCCGCAAAGGATGCCGAGATTGCCGCGGCACGCGCCGCCAAGCCCGCGCCCAAGTCTGACATGGTGCCGCAGCTCGGCGGCGACGCCAAGACCGAGGACAAGATCATCCGCAAGTTCTCGGTCCTCAACGTCGCGCGCCACCTGGCCGGGATGAAGGCCGATGTCGGTTTCGAACGCGAGGTCACCGAGGAGGCCGCGAAGCAGCGCGGCAAGCCCGCCGAGGGAATCATCATCCCGTTCGGCGTGCTGGCCAACCGTGCGATGGACACGACCACCAGTCCGGGCGTCGTCGCAACCAACTTCGGCGAGTATGTCGATCTTCTGCGGACGAAGTATGTCATTGGCCGTCTCGGCGTGACCTTCCTGCCCGGTCTCGTCGGCAACGTTGCGCTGCCCAAGATGACCACCGGAGCCACCGGATACTGGGTAGCCGAGGCTGACGATGTCACCGGCTCGACCCCGGTTCTCGGCCAGGTGCAGGGCACGCCGCACACTGCTGGCGCGCTGGTAGACATCAGCCGCACGCTGCTCATCCAGAGCACGCCGTCGGCAGAGGAACTGGTGCGCAATGAGATTGTGGAGCGCGTGATGCGCACTGTGCAGGCGGCGTTGTTCGTCGGATCTGGAAGCAACGGCCAACCTACCGGCGTCAAGGGAACCACGAGCGTCAATAACCCGTCCGTCGGCACGCCCGGCGCGCCGACCTATGCCGAAATCCTCGGCTTCCCCGGCGACATCATGGCCGACAATGCAGAGGCGGACGGGATGCAGTTCGTGATGACCGCTGAGGTCTGGGCGAAGCTGGCTGCTACGCTGGTCGGCACGGATGGCGGGCGCACCGTGCTCGACCCCGTGACGCGCAACTGCGTGGGCTACGGCTACGAAGTCACCGAGGACGTTGGCGCCAATACGCTCTTCTTCGGCAACTGGGCGAGCGTGGTTCTGGGCATCTGGGGCAACGGCATCGACGTTGCGGCGACCGACAGCAAGCTGTTTGCCAGCGGCGGTCTGACGCTCCGGGCCCTGCAGGACGTGGACATTATGATCCGGCACCCGCAGGCGCTGGCCTTCAACTCCGCCGTCACCGTCTAAGTCAAGCTCAATCCCGCCGCCACGCAACCCGTGGCGGCGGTAGAGCGCGAAAGGGACAAACCATGAAACGACTCATTGCAGCCATGATCCTCGCCGCTGGCATTGCTGCGGCGCAGGACGCCAACCAGATGCACTATCTGACTCTCGTGCCGCCGTCCGACACCGCCGCAATCACAGGCGCAGGCGTGGACGTGTCGGCGTACAAGGGCAACGCGCGTCTGCTGGCAGACTTCGGAGCGAACACGGCGACCGGCTACGTCGCTACGGTGACGTTTGCGCACTCCGCGAACAACTCCGACTACGCAACGATCACCAACACGGCCGGTGCCGCGTGCGTGATCACGAAGTCAGGAGCGTTCACGAACAGCGTGCCGGACGGTCTGGCAATCGACTCGCGACGGCTCAAGAAATACGTCCGCGCCGTTGTTGCGCAGACCGGCGAGACGAACGCCGTCAGCGCGTTGATCGTGTTCCCGATGAAGTAACCACGCCATGCCCTTCCCCGGCCATGCGCACGCGCCGGGGCGGGGCATGTTTTGAGAGGTAGAGACAACGATGGGGCCGGAATTGTTCAGAGCGCTCTGGACGCAGATGGCGGCGGCGCGGGCGACCGTGACGACCGCCAGCGGATACGTTGTCGCTACGGCTCTATGCGTCGGTCTGGAAGCAGCATCAGAGAGCACAGAGCAAGGCGTCATCTACACCGCGCCTGTCACCGTTCGCTTTTTGCTGGCCGACGATTCGCCGCTCCACGAGTGCGGTATCGGCAAAGTTATCACGGTCACACTTACGACCAGCGGCCAGTCGCGCAGGTTCCGGATCACGGCGCGGGCGGACATTGCAAATGTGGTGCGCCTCACGGTGGAGGCGGTTGATCGATGATCGACGATATGACAATTGCCTTCGCCCCCGGCGACATCCGCGACTTGCAGCGGCAGATGCGGCGCGCGGAATCAGTGCTCGGCAAAGACACCGGGCAGGCCGTAAAGTTCGCCGCATGGGCGGTTGCGCGGTCGCTGGGCGCATCGACGAAAGTCTCAAAGAAATATCGGCCCTACAAGGCCGAAGCTACGACGCGCAAGCGAGAGAAGAAGTTTCTCGTCACCTCTCACCGGCGCGGCGGAGCAAACACCTTCCCGGTCTACGCGCCAAGCGTGGCCGAATTGAAGCGGACTCCATACGTCCGCATCGGCAATCAGGGACTCGCCAAGGGCTCGTGGATGTGGGGCATCCGCGCTCTCGGTTCCGTTGCCGGTTCCGGCGCTGGCGTCGGCAAGTCTGCCAAGCGATACGCGCAACAGTGGATTGACGTTGGCAAGCAGCTTCGCGGAAACAACCCGACCGTCACGATCCGCAACAGACTGGGCTATATCCTCGACGCCCTTCGCGGCGGGCCGCAGGACGTGACCACCGCAATGGCGCGCGGCGCGCGGCAGATGGCAAAGATCATCGACGCCAAAGCCGCAAAGGCAGGCTTCGGATGAATATCGCCGCCGCATACGAATCAGCCCTTGCCGCAACGCTACGCGCCTACGCGGAGATAGGCGAGGATACGGCCATACGGACGTGGCAGAACCTGTCAGCCGATCCGGTTTGGCGCAACGATCCCGCGACCGGCGACCGCTCGCTGCCCTGCATAGACATCCGGTGTGCGCCGCCCGCGCCCGATGCTGACGTGGCTTGGAACATGACTGTTGCCGCCACTGTCGAGATCCGAACCAGCGTCCACGACGATCCTGATCACCGCGAGGTCAGCCGCATCTACGACGCCACGCAGACCCTATTCGATTCGTTGTTCGATCAGTTCTACGACGGCACGGACGGCGACGAGCTGGCCGCGTTCAAGGGCTCGCTCGATGCCGAATACGGCGCGGAGTTTCATTTCGGCGGGTTGACCTACGGGGACAGCGCCGCGCCGTGGGACGATGACGGCGTAAACTGCATTTCATTTTCTTTCGTGCTGCACTACTCGCGCAGGGCGAATTAACACACAAGAAACGGAGCAGAGATCATGGCAAACTTCGGAGCATTGACCGATCATTTCACGTTGGCGGCAACCATTGGCACGCTGGTCGAGTCCAGCAAGACGCCTGTCGCCAATTCGCGGGCCGACGCGCTCGACGAAAACGGCGACATCGCAGACGCCGTGTGGTACGGCAACACGGCCGCCGCGCTGTACGAGGCGAGCTGCACCTACCAGGTGGACACGAACGACGTTACTGTCGGCACGGCGCTCAAGCTGGGCGAGCTTTCGACGGGCGTTGTGGTGACATCGATTGAAATCTCGACGAGCAACGGCGACTGGCCGAGAGTCACCGTGTCCGGCACGCTCGGCACGGGCGCGCTTGAGCAGAGCAAGACGTACGCCATGCCGACGGGCACGGTGGCGGCGAAGAAACAGGCGCAGCTCATCGCGGGAATCACGCTCACGAGTGGCAAGCTGACCAGCGCTTCGCTTTCCGCCTCGTGCGATCTGGCCACGGCCAACGACGGCGAGGGCGAGCCCGTCGCGCACGGCGTCTCCGGCGCGGTTGCGGTTGCGACGGCGGAGGCTGTGGCGATCACCGCCGCATCGCCCGTGCTGGCGGCAGACACCGGCTGGAACATCACGACCGGGTCGGCGCTCAACGAGCCGCAGGCCGCATGGCACACCGGATCGATCTCGGTGGAGAAGACACTGACCGTCGCCATCGCCGCCTGATGAGAGACGCGCATGACAGGGGAACGCTACAGATTGAGCGACCTTGCGCGGGCCGAGTTGGAAGCCTTGCGCGCGGCGGGCGTCACGCCGTCAGACGATGAGATCGTAGAGATTAACGCCCTCGCCGCCGAGGTTCTTTCGCCGGACACGCGCCGCGCATTGGCGCGCGGGCGTCCGTTCCGCGCCGGGTCAGCATGGCTCTGGCCTCTGACGATTGCTGCTGCTGACTGGTTTCAGTCCATCGGCGCAGACCTACCCGATCCCGGCGCGGCGCTCGGGTACGCAATGGCTCACGGTGGCGACGAGCTGGCAACCATCGGCGCGGCGGAGGTCGATACTTGGTTCAGGTCGCTCAAATGTAGGCGCGGTGAACTCGATCTCGCAATCGCCGCTTGCATCGAGCAGGAAGAGCAGCCCGAGACTCCGACGCGCGACACCGACCGCGCCCCGACACCCGGCGAGCTGTCGGCGACCATGATGGCTGCGGCTGGCGGCACTCCGGAGATGTGGGAGCGGCAGGTAAGCATCGGCTATGTCCGGGCCGTGCTGGAGACGTTGGGCGCTCAGCACTCCGCAGGCACAAGCCACGTCCCGCCGTCAGTTGCGCGGGCGACGATGGCGCTGGGGATGGCGTGCGAGCGTGTCAAGAATGCGAGGCGCGGCGATGGCTAAGAAAGAATTAACCCTCGTCGTTCGGGCGCGCAATGCGGTTGCGGCGGGACTCAACTCCGTAATGGGTTCCGTGAAGTCCCTGGGTGGCGGCATATTGCGCGCGGGCAAATGGATTGCGGCCGGGCTTGCGGCTTCTGCGGCGGCAATCGGCGCAATCGCGGTTAAGGCATTGTCAGCCTACGGCGGACAAGAGAAGGCAGCGCGGGCGCTTGCAGCATCCCTATCGGCGGCAGGCGATAACGCGACCGAGCTAGTGCCGAAGCTCCAGGCCGTCGCGTCCGCAATCCAGGACGAGACCGGCGCGGGCGATGAGGCCACGATTGCCATGATGGCGCGTCTGCGTCTTCTGGGCGTCACCGCCGACAAACTGGCCGAGGCGGCGCGCGGAACAATCGCGCTCAAATCCGCAGGGCTGGAGGAGACGGCTGCATCTAAGGCGGTCGCAATGGCGATGCAGGGCAGCTACGACATGCTCAATCGGTATGTCCCTGCACTCCGAACAGCCAAGGACGCAACCGAGAAAGCCCGCATTGTCAACGAGCTTTTCGCCAAGGGTTACGAGCAACAAAAGGCCGTGCTGAATACCACCTCCGGCGCATGGATGGCGTTGAAGGGGCGTATCGGTGATGCGTGGGAGGAAATCGGAAAGGCCATCGAAAAGTCATTCGGCATCAAGGACGCGCTGAACAAGGCCGGGGAGGCGGTCAAGGGGTTCGGCGAGCGGGTGTCTGAATGGATTGACAGCGAGAAGTTCCAGGCGCTGCAACAGACGATTCAAGGAATCGTTGCCGCGATGCAGACATCCGAGGGGCGCGCAGATATTGGCAAGGCGTCATGGGATTATCTGAAATCGGTGTTCTTCTACGGGTTCGGTATGCTCAAGGCTGGCGGGGATTACATCGGCGCGCAAATATCGGCGGGTATACGCGCTGGTCTTCCGGCCATGCTGGGCGGCAGCAAGGAAGCGGCAGATAAAATAAGGGAAGCGGCGGCTGAAGCGTGGGCACACGAGGCCGAATGGCACGGCAAAGTGCTGAAGATGGCATCGAAGGATTTGATGTTCGCGATGCAGGATCACGCGCCCGCGCCATTCGTCGGCCCGCCCGAACCGCCATCGACCGCACCCGCCGTAGTTGCCGAGCCCGACGAAGACGCGCAGGACAAGGCCGCCGAAGAGTTGGCCGTCGCCAAGGAAACGCACGACAAACTCCTTGCCGAGAAGAAGGCGCTCGAAGACGAATACACCGCCGCCGAAAAGGCCGCGCTGGAAGACAGGTGGGAAGCGCAGAAGGCGGACGCCGAAAAACAGCTTGCCCTTGCCGAGGAACTGGCCGCGAAAAAAATCAATGCGTTCATCCAGGAAAACAAGGACAAGGAAAAGGAAGACAAGCAGGCCAAGCGCGAAAAGGACCGCGACGAAGACCGCGCGGAGATGCTCGAAGACAGGCTGAAAAAAGGCGGGCGCCTATCCAAGCGGCAGCAGGAATGGCTCGACGCATTCCGCGCTATCCAGGGTGCGCAGGCGCAACTACAGCCATTGCGCGATCAGATCAAGGTCGCCGAGGATAATCTGGCGCAGTTGCAGCAAACCAACCGCACGCTGGCGGAGATCCAAAAGGGACTCGATCGGAACCACGTCGCGCTCAATGCGCTGATACAGTTAGGATAGATAAGCATGGCCCTCAACTCATCTATCAATCTATCCACGCCGGACAAGACCGAGACAAAGGTCGATGTCACCGTCGGGCACCGCGGCTACTGGAAGCGGACGGACGATGACGAGTGGACGCTTGTGCCAGTCGGCCAGTTGCGCCGCGTAGAATCGCACACGATCAAAACGTGGTTTGCTTGCACGCTGGCCGCATGCGAAGCGGCGGCGACTGCTTATGTGACGGCAGACGGAACCGGCAGCTATGCGTGGGATGAGACCAGCGCGATCATCCATGCATACACGTTTACGATCATCGAGACCACGATAACCCGCGAGTTATTGCCACCTCCAAGCGGAACATAACATGGGACGTTTTTTTCCATTCCGTCGCCCACAACGGGGCATGCCGATCAGCCTACGCGGACTCGCGCGCGGGCTGGCCAAACTCGACGACGCGTTAAGCGGCATATCGTTGGAGAACGGGATTGTCGAATGGTCGGCAAATGATGTGCCGCATTTAGTTTTCGGCGACGACGGGCGCGGGAGCCTTCCCGGCGA
>CAZYRQ010000044.1:0-10764 GCA_964649455.1 uncultured Lentisphaerales bacterium | reverse complement strand
GTCTGGCCGTCGACCACATGATGGTCCACAACGTGCTCAACGCGAAGGCGCGCGCACTGCTGGCGGACGGCGCGCTCGGCGAGGTCAACGACGCCTGCTTCCACATGCAGTTCGCCTATGGCTACGCGCCGGAGGAGGCGGCCTCCTGGCGCTGCAGCCGCCGCGACGAGATGGGCGGGCCGGTCGGCGACGTCGGCAGCCACTGCTTCTACATGATCGAGGCGCTGCTGGCGGCGCGCATCCGGGCCGTGCGCGCGGTCTACTACCCGAAGCGCATGGCCATCGCGGTCGAGGATGGCGCCTTGATTCAGTGCGAACTCGACAGCGGCATCACCGTCACCGCCCAGGTCTCCTTCTGCGACCCGCGCGGCGGCACGGGCGGCACGCTCAGCGGCCTCGGCTACGAGATCTACGGCACCCGGGGCGTGCTGCGCGGCTACGGCACCCTCTTCCAGCTATCGGGCCATTCCGGTGAGCCGATCGCCCCGCGGCTCGAGCTGGACACCTTCGCCCGGCGGCGCCACTTCACGATCACGAAGCCGGTCAACATCTATCAGGCGGTGATCCGGGAGCATGCCGCCTCGATCATCGCGGGGCGCCCGCTGACCGGCGCGGACGGCCTGCGCAACGTGCGTATCTGCGAGGCGGCCCACCGGTCGGCGCGGCGCGGCGGCCGGACCGTGGCGCTCGTACCGTAGGACGCCGTCACGGCAATCCCGCCGGCGGTGGCCGGACACGTCAAACAGGAGCACATCACATGTCGATCGCGACTCGCTGGAAAGCCCCGCTGGCGCTGGGCCTGCTGTGGTCCGGATCCCTCTGCGCCCAGCCGATCGTCGCGCCGGCCGATTGCCCGGCGCCGGCGGAACTCGAACGGCGCGCGCAAGCCCTGCGGACAAAGGCCGCCCACCCGCACTGGGGCGGTTTTGCGGACGCGCTGCAGGCGCGGGCGACCGCGCTGCGCCAGCTAGATCGGGCCACGCCCGAGGCGCGCGAGGCGCTGCGGCAGGCCATCGCCTGCGCCGAACAGCTCGCCCGCGACCTCGCCGCCCTGCCCGGGGATCATCCCTGGCGGCAGACCCCCTACGTCGGCTACGCCGTCGAGCCGCTGAGCGCCATCCGCCGCACGCCCGACACGCTGCCGGCCGACGGCGACACCGAACCGCTGCTGGCGCTGGTGGCCGCGCAGGACGAGTACGAGCCGGCCTCCTTCGTGCTGGCGCCCCTGCGCGATGTCGCCCGGCTGGAGATCCGTCCCACGCCGCTCCGGGGCCCGGCGGGCGCGATCCCGGCCGCCAACCTCGACCTCCGGATCGTCAAGTGCTGGTGGCAGTGCGGCACCGCCTGGACGAGCTACTTCGCCGACAGCTCGAAGCGCGAACTGGTGCCGGAACTGCTGCTCAAGGACGACAGCCTCGTCACGGTCGATCTCGAGGCCCGCGAGCAGTACCTGCGCGTCGACTACCCCGGGGGCCCCGAGCAGGTCTGGATCAGCTACACCTATCCGCCGCGCCCCGGTCTGGAGCGCGAGATCTGGTTCGACTACCTCAAGGAGCCCTGCGCCGATGCCGAGACGCTCCAGCCCCTGCCGCTGATTGCCGGCCGGATGCAGCAGTTCTGGCTGACGGTCAAGGTGCCGCCGGAGGCCGGGCCCGGCCTCTACACCGGGCGCCTCGACCTGGTCGCGGACGGACAGGCGGCCGGCAGCTACACCGTCAAGCTCCGCGTGCTGCCCTTTGCGCTGCCCGAGCCGCGCACTTACTATGATGTCGACAAAACCTTCTTTGCCACCATGTACCGGCTCGGCTCACTCAAGCAGCAGATGCGCGGTTTTGACGATCCGGCCGAGGCCGAGGCGCGCCTGATGAAGATCTTCCGCAACCTGCGCGCCCACGGCATCAACCACTACTACGGCGGCTACGACGGCACGCCCGAGGCGCGCCGCACCTTCGAACTCGTGCGCGAGGCGGGCTTCCGGCCGCCGCTCTTCGCGACCTTCTCGGCGGCCGTCAGTGTCAAGAACAAGCCCGGCACGCCGGCCTACACGAACGCCCTCGCCGAGATCCGCCGCCTGCGCGACGAGGTGGCGCGGATCGTCGGGCACGACGAGATCTACACCTGGGGTGCCGGCGAGCCGGGCCGGGGCACGATCCTCGCGCAGCTCCAGGGCTGGAAGGATCTCCAGAACATGGGGCTTCGGGTGGCGGGCGAGGGCAACCCCCGGCATCTTCCCGTCTGCGGCTTCGCCGAGGAACTGACCAACTTCGGCGGACAGGACTTCTTCGACCGCCGGTTCACCGCGCCCGCGCATGTCCTCGGCCACCGCATGATGGCCTATGCCAGTCCGCACCCCGGCAACGAGAATCCCGAGGTCTCGCGGCGCCACCACGGCCTGCTGCTCTACAAGAGCGACTTCGACGGCACCTGCAACCATGCGTGGTTCGTCGAGCGCGACAGCATCCAGGACTTCTGGCTGCCCTACGGCTACCGCGACCTCCTGATCAACCAGATCCGCGGCGGCGTGCTCGACTCGCTGGCCTGGGAGGCCTTCCGCGAGGGCATGGACGACATCCGCTATGCCACGCTCCTGCGCCAGACCGCCGCCAAGGCCATCGCCTCGGGCAACGTCGAGGCTGTCTTCGCCGCCAAGCAGGCGCTGCTCGACCTGGAACTGGCGGATGCCAAAAAGGTCGACCTGACCACCCTGCGGCTGGAGATGATCAACCATCTGCTCACCCTTCAGGATCGGCTTTGAGCGCGAGGATCAACCCATGAAAGCATGCACTCCGTGCCGCCGTCTCTCTGTGCTCGTGGCGCTCGCCCTGGCGACGGCCCGTCCCGTTCCCGCCCAAACGCCCGCGGTTGCCGACGAGGCTGCGCAAATCAAGTCACAGATCGAGGCCGTCCAGCAGGCGCAGCGCGAACGCGCCTACGCCAAGGCCCGCGAACAGCTCGGCGCGCTGCTGGCGCGCCCCGGCATCACGGACGACCAGCGCATCGATTTCCTGCGCCGACGGGCCGACGCCTGGCGCGGCGACGGACGCCAGGACGAGGCGCGGGCCGAGTACGAGCGGATCCTGGCGCTACCCTCGGCCAGCCTCGGCCAGCGCATCGACGCCCTCAACCGCACGGCAACGGCCTGGACGGCGGAAGGCGCGCACCAGGAGGCGCGCGCAACTTATGCCAAGATCCTTGCCCTGCCGGAGCTGCACGTCGACCAGCGCGTTGAGACGCTGCTGCGGCAGGCCGACGCCTGGCTCGACGCGGGAGCGGGTGCCGAGGCGCTCACGGTGTGCGGCACGGTGGCCGCGCTGCCCGGGCTGGCGGCCAAGCACCGTCCGGGGCTGCTGCAGCGGCAGGCGGCGGCCAACCTGGCGCAAGGCACGACGGCGGCCGCGCTCGCCGCCATCGCCGAACTGGCGCAGGCGGGTTCCGCGGGCGCGGGCGCGCTGCGCGAGGCGGCCCAGCGGCTGACGGTCTTTGCCGCCGCGCGTCTGGACGCGCGCGAGTTCGCGACGGCCGCGGCGGCCTACGGGCAGCTTGCCGGCATCACCAACCTCGACCTCCGTGTGCGCGGCCCGGCGGTGAAGGGGCTGACCCGGTGCTGCGCGGGGCTCCGGCAGGCGGAGACGCGGGAGCCCGCCATCAAGGCTCTCGGGGCGCTGCTGGACGGCATCGTCGCCCATCCGGGCACGCAGGCGCGCGACGGCCAGATCGCCCGCCTCCAGCGGGCCGCGCTACCCGCGCTCGGCGACGATTCGGCGGCGGCGGAAAAGGCCCTGGATGCCCTGCTGGCCGGAGACTCGCTGGGCGACGAACAGGCGAAAGTCGCCCAGCTGCAGGATGCCAACATCCTCTTCATGTCAACCCGCGCCTACCCGGCGGCCCGCTTGATCAAGGCCCGTATCGACGCCCGCCTGGCGGCGGCCTACGCGCCCAACCGCTACACGTGCCGGTTCCTGGAGGATGCGCCCGCCGGCGCCGGCGCCTGGGCGGGCTCGGCCTTTGTCGCCGACTCCGCCAATGTCAACGCCGCCTTCCTGCCCTATCCATCGGGCGAGGCCGATAAGCTGGCCGCCGACATGGGGGCCGCGCGCCCCCTGGCCGAGAAGGACCCCGACGCCATGCGCGGGCGCGGGACGGCCCTGGTTATGGCCTACGACACGCAGGGCTGGCACCTCTTCATCCGGTGCGACGATCCCGACATCGCGCGGATCATGCGCGAGGGCGGACGGCGCGGCAGCTCGCTGGAGATGTTCTTCGCTCCCGGGCTGAAGGACGAGGTCTACTACCAGTGGATCATCAGGCTGGCCGAGAAGCAGATCAGCATCTACGACTGGAACACGCCCCACCGCTTCTACCGCTACCTGGAGGATCGCCCGGGCAGCCTGCAGGCCGAGACGGCCGTGTTGCCGCGCGGGTGGGCCACGCTGGTCACGGTCGACTGGGCATCGCTCTACGACAAGCTGCCCTTCATCGAGGGCAACGAGTCGACCTGGCGCTTCTCGACGATGCGCTGGGGGCCCGTCTCGATGACCTGGGGCGGCACGGTGCACGAGCCGGGACGCTGGGGGCTGGTCGATTTCGCCCCGCCGACGCCGGCGCAGTTGACGGAGATCCGGCGCGAGCTCGTGCGCAAGGCCTGGTGGCGCTACACATCCCGCCGCGACGCGCTCAAGGACTACTGGGGTGGCGCACGGGGCGACCCCGCCTTTCTGCAGCAGTCCCTGACGCCCTTCTTCCAGCAGCAGGACGCCTTCGCAGAGCGCCTGGACGGCATCGACTCGTGGACGCCCGGGGAGGTCGTGGCCGTTTTCCAGGCGCAGGTGCCGGTCTGGATGGAGGTCGATGTGCTCGTCGACGAGCAGCGGAAGCGCTTTCTCAAGCGGGCGTTGATTGCCGATTAGCGGCGAGGCTAGCGTTTGTCGCGGTACGTGTCGTCCACCTCGTCCGCCGCCAGCGGCAGGGAACCGCTGTCATCTGCGGTGTAGGGTACCGTGCTCTCGCCACAGCGCGAAGGCTCGTCTCCGGCCAGCCAGAGCATCCGCTCCTGCTCGATGTAGTCGTGCCGGGGATCGAGCGGGTGGACGAGCGGCGGGCCCAGGCGCTGGGCCAGGGTTTTGCGGGGCGCGCGCCCCGGCGGGAGATCGAGGATCTGGCCGAGCCAGCGCTGCTCGCGCGCACAGAGGCGGCCGACCTGCCAGCCGCGGGCGAGGCGTTCGGCCGCGACCGGCGCGTGGTTCCAGATGCAGAGCACCTGCAGGGGTGCCGCCGCGCGCCCCGTGGCCAGCTCGCCCGGAAGGGCCGGGACCGGGAAACGTCCGAACGGCACAACCAGCCAGGAATCCCCGCGCAGCGCCTCGACCAGTGCGACGTAGACCGGCCGGGCGCGGGTCGCCTCGTTGTCCGGAGGCAGCAGGATGATGGCCCCGGCGAGCAGGCGGCCTGGATGGACGCGGCTGGCGGCGGACGTCCCCTTCGTTGATCGGCTGGCCGGCAGGTAGATCTGCGGTGCTGGCGGCGCCGGGGGTTCCGGCGGATCCGCCAGGGTCTCGAGGCGCTGCTGCAGCTGCCAGGCCTCCAGCCAGGCGCCGAGCCGCTGCCGCTGGAGACCGATGTCGGCTTCATGTGGTTTCATAGGTGTCATCCCCGGCGGCATCCCGAACGGTCGTCCGCCTGTCATGCGCCACCATGAAGAAGAGTTGCCGGGCCGATTTTTCCAGGCTTCCCCAGCGGAAAATCAGCGGTTCGAGCTGTTGCGCCGTCCGCAGGCTCAGCTTGAGCTGCCACGCGCGCGGTTCTGCGGGGTAGCGCCGGGCCACCTGCCGCGCGAGAGCCTGGAAGACACCGCGCCACAGCACGCTGACCCCACTGCGGCTGGCGCCCAGTTGGGCCAGCAGGGGAGCGCCGTAGAGCGGGAGTCCCAGTTGCTTGGCCAGCACGACCCGGCGCGTCTGTTCCGGTAGCGCCTCGAAGAGCCGCCGGGCCTCGGCGGTGGCCAGCTCGTCGAGTTCGGCGCTCTCGGGATCGCCGGTCTCCGCCGCCGGCAGCAGGTCGGCCAGGGTCAGGTTGCTGCCGGGCCCGCCGACCGGCGCCTCGAGCGGCCGGGAGCGGCGCTGCCGGGCTTCGCGGAGCGCCCAGTTGCGCACGACCGTGCGCATCAGCAGCGAGGCGCCGCCCTGGATGACGTCGATGGGCGCGTCGCGCGAGCCCTCGAGGCGCGCGAAGAGCCACTCCTTGTAGCGCCGCCCGCTGCGGAGCCTGCCGGCCGCCAGTTCGCTCTCCAGCAGGTGCCAGCACGCCTCGGGCACGGGGATCTGCGGCTGCACGTCGTGCTCGCCCAGCACCGCCCGCGCGTAGTGCAGGAAGCGCCGCGCGGCGAAATCGCGCAGACCCGCCTGCGTGGCCGACCCGCAGCGCTGCGCGGCGCAGCGGGTCCGCCACTCCTGCCACTGCTGGAAAGTAGTCGGCATGGGGAGGCCGGGCTAGCTGATCGTGGCGAGGATCTCCTGTTCCGCCTGCAGTGTGAAGTGGTAGAGGTCGTCGGCCGATTCCGCCGCCCGCAGGTTGTTCAACAGGCCGGTGTTCAGCATCATCAGGCAGAGGCGCGCGAGCGCCTGGAGATGGTGGCGGTCGTCGGTCGCCACCAGGAGGAAGAAGAGGTCGGTCGGCTTGCCGTCGGGCGCGCCGAAACAGATCGGCTGCGCGGCGCGCGCCAGGATCAGGAACGATTCGCTGGCGATGTAGGGATCGTGGTGCCGGGGGTGGACGATGGCGACGCCGCCGGTCAACCCGGTCGAGCAGAGCGCCTCGCGCTCCTCGAGGCTGCGCACCAGGTCGCGGGGATCGTAGAGGATCTCCTCGAGTTCGGCCACCGCCACCAGGTCGCGTAGCACGGCGGCCTTGGTGCGCGACCGGAGGCCGCAGAGCGTCCGCCTGCAGGTCAGCATCGAGCAGACACTGAAGGGCGCGTCATCCTCGCGCCGGGTCTGTTGCGAGGTTTCGCGGTGGTAGGAGGCCAGCGGCTTCTCGCGCATGCCCAGTATGCGCTGCGAGGCCCAGGCGTCGATCTCCCTGCGCCGGAACGCGGGATTGGCGATGCCGTGCTCGAAGGGGATCTCGCCCTGGCGCACCCAGCGGCTGACCTGCATCGGGTCGGCGTGCAGATACCGGGCGACCTGCTCGATGTTCATCATCCGCTGCGGCATGGCGCGCCTTTAAGCGACCGACTCGGGGAAATAGTGATCGCGGGCGATCACGGGCGTGACAATCGCTGACTTGAACCGCTTCTCGCGGAGACCGCCGACCGGCTGCTTGCTGTTGCGCAGGCCTTCGAGGGCCTTGCGCGCGCCGGCCCCGACCATGCGGAGTGAGTTGATGCCGATCTTCAGTGTCCGCGCCGGTTCCGCCGCCGCCACCATCTGCGCCCGTAGCACGGCGCCCAGCGCCGCGCCACGTGTGAGTGCTCCAGCCGTTCTGCGCATGCTCATCTGTCTCTCCCCTGCCGCCGGTCCGCCTGCCGGGTGCCGCGGCGCGCGTGAAATAACGCCGCAATCTTACAGCAAGTCCGGATTTGTTGCCAGCGGAACCCATTACGCCATTACGCGACGCCATTACGCCGCCAGCGAACACGTTCTGTCGCCAGCGAACACGTTCTTGTCTTGCGCCGCAGTATGCCGCATAATCTCCCTCTTTACCCACCTGAATACTCTCATGCACCGCATTCTAGCCAAGAAGCAACTGTCCGACGACGTGTTTTTGATGACGGTCGAAGCGCCGCTCATCGCCTCCGAGCGTAAGCCGGGGCAGTTCATCATCCTCCAGGTCGACGACCACTGGGGCGAGCGCATCCCGCTGACCATCGCGGACGCCGATGCCGCCGCCGGCACGATCACGCTCGTCTTCCAGACCGTCGGCCGCACGACCCACCTGCTGGCCGAGAAGCGGGTCGGCGACGCCGTACCGGCCATCCTCGGACCGCTCGGCACGCCGACCCACATCGAGCGGTTCGGCACGGTCGTCTGCGTCGGCGGCGGCATCGGCGTCGCCCCGTTGCATCCCATCGCCCAGGCCATGAAGGCCGCCGGCAACCGGGTCGTCGTCATCATCGGCGCCCGCAGCCGCCCGTTGGTCATCCTCGAGGAGGAGATGCGGCGGATCGCCGACGAACTGATCCTCGTCACGGACGACGGTTCCTACGGGCGCCAGGCCCTGGTCACGGAACCGCTCAAGGAGCTCTGCGGGCGGAGTCCGCCCCCCGACTGCGTGGTGGCGATCGGCCCGCCGGTCATGATGAAGTTCTGCGCCGAGACCACGCGCCCCTTCGGCGTCAAGACACTGGTCTCGCTCAACACGATCATGATCGACGGCACGGGCATGTGCGGCGGCTGCCGCGTGACGGTCGGCGGCAAGACGAAGTTCGTGTGCGTGGACGGCCCCGAGTTCGACGGCCACCAGGTCGATTTCGACAACATGATGAAGCGCCTGCGCGCCTACAAGCCGCAGGAGGACGCGCAGCACGCGGCCCACCATTGCAGGATTGGTCTGGCATAGGTGTCCATGCACAAGAATCGGTTCTATATTCTAGGTCGGCATCACCGATCAACGAAGTCTGCGGCCGATTCCGCGGCTACGTATGAGAGGCATGCGGCGTCCAAGGCGCCGCTCACGAGATTCATTTCCCTCTTTAGCGGTGCCATGGGCCTCGACCTCGGCCTCGAAGCCGCTGGATTCCAGACGGCCGGATGTCTTGAACTCGACAAGAAGGCCTGTGCGACCATCCGGAGGAACCGCCCTGATCTGCCGCTTGTTGCCGACGACATCACAAATTGGACTGGCGACAGGTTGTTGTCGGCTTTCAACCTCAAGCACGATGAAGTCGGCTTTATTGCAGGCGGACCGCCATGCCCCTCATTCAGCACGGCGGGGAGACGCCAAGCATTCAATGACCCGCGCGGCCAAGTCATGTTTGACTTTCTGCGCATCGTCAAGGAAATCCGGCCGCCATTCTTCATCATGGAGAATGTACGCGGCATCCTGTCGGCTTCATTGACGCATGTGCCACTTTCCAGCCGGAAAGGCAATGCCGCCAAGGGGCGGGGCACCGTTCTCAAAATGCTGTCGTCGATTTTCGATGACATGGGCTATACCGTGACCGTCGAACTCGTGAACGCCGCCAACTACGGCACGCCGCAGAAGCGGGAGCGTGTGGTCTTTCTCGGAAGCCGGTCTGGATTGCAGATCACCATGCCCGCCGCCAGTTATTCGCCGACGGAATCCTTGTTCTGCCCAAGATGGCGTACGCTTGGAGACGCCCTTGAGCATCTGGTTGATCCGGAGCCGGAATTCATTCCTTTCTCAAAGAACCGGCTAAGATTCCTCCGCTTGTTGAAAGAGGGTGAAAACTGGCGATCCCTGCCGCCCCATATGCAGGCCGAGGCCCTGGGGGGGGCGTATACCTCGACTGGCGGACGGGTCGGCTTCTTCCGCCGCCTGAGCTTCAGCGAGCCATCACCAACACTCCCAACCAGTCCAGTGCAGAAAAGCACCTGCCTCTGCCATCCGACCGAACTACGTCCATTGTCGGTGAAAGAATACGCCCGTATTCAGCAGTTTCCCGACAACTGGGTTTTTGAAGGCTCGACCCCGGACAAGTACCGGCAGATCGGGAACGCCGTCCCCGGCGGGCTCGGCTATGCCATCGGCAACGCGCTACGGCGCTACCTAGTGAACTTCGAGACATTGGACGAGGAGGAACAGGATGCCACTAAGTCCCCATGAAGTCGAACGCCATGTCCAACAATGTCTTGACACCTTCTACGCGCGCCGTATCGGTAAGCTTTCAACATTGAAGCTCCGCGATGCTTTGCAGCGCAAGAACCCCTATCTATTCCGGGCGATCGGAACAGAGTCGGCGGCGGAACTGATCACGCAGATATTAAGCGCCTATATGTCGTCTTCAGATGAAGGCATTTTCGGCGACGCGTTCTTCGAGCCGCTCGCCCGTCTCGTGTCGGGCGCCGCACCCGCCGGTGGCGAGGGCGCGGACATTGTCATTGAGGATGCGACCACCTATACCGCCATCGCGGTCAAGTCTGGAACATCGGTCTTTAATGCGCAGAGCCGTCGACGGCAGAATCAGGAGTTTATGGGGCTTCGCAGCCGCATGCAGAAGCTTCAGAAGCATTTTGACGCCATCGTCGGCTACTGCTACGGGAAGAAGCGGACGACGGTTCGGGCGAATGATGGCATCTTTCGTGAACTGGCCGGACAAGAGTTCTGGGAGAAATTGACAGGCGATCCCGATTTTTATTTGAAAATCATCGCCGCAATGCAATCCAAGCCTGCGGAACACAAACTCTTGTTTCGTGCAGAGTGGGACAAGGCAGTCAACCGGTTCGTCCGCGAATTCACAACCACCTATTGCACCGTAGAGGGGGCTATCGACTGGAACAAGCTGCTCGTGTTCAACAGCGGGAAGGGGCCACTTGATACCAAGGCACCCCCGGCGCAGCATTGCTTGCATCGAGGCAAAGCGAGGAGAATCACGCGTCATGCACCATGACCCGGAGCGTTTGAAGACGGCGGCTGCGGAACTCTTGAAGGGGCTTGAAGGCCGGACACTGACCCCGAAGGAGCGCATGGCCATTCCCGCGCAGGAGATGCCCGCGCAGGATCCCGCCGTGCGCCGCGGCAACATGCACGAGGTGGCCCTCGGCTACACCGCCGCCCAGGCGCGCGTCGAGGCGCTGCGCTGCCTCCAGT
>CAZYRQ010000043.1:0-10831 GCA_964649455.1 uncultured Lentisphaerales bacterium | reverse complement strand
CCCTGCCGCTGCTGCTGCTGGTCGGCGTACCGGCGGCCCGGGGCGCCACGAACACAGCCGACGTGATCGAGGCCGGCGACCGCAAACTCCTGGCGGACGGTCTCTTCAGCCGCGGGTTCCATGCGCTCGCGCTGCCGGAGTACGTGGCCCTCGCCGACCGACGGCCGCCGCCGGCGGCCCTTGACGAGATCCTCTTCCGGCTCGGCGAGTGCCAGCGGCAGCTCGAGCGCCCGGCCGAGGCCGAGGCCAGCTTCCGCCGCCTCGCGGCCGAGCGTCCGCAGAGTCCGCTGCGCGACCGCGCCGTGCTGATGCGCGGGCTCATCGTGCTCGCGATGGGCAACGCCGCCGTCGGCGCCGAACTGCTCGAAGCGCTGCTGGCGTCGACGACCAACGCCGAGTTGCGTGCCGCGGCCACCTACCATGCCGGCGAGGCGCGCGAGCAGGCCGGCGACGCGCCGCGCGCCCTGGCGCATTTCCGCGCGCTGCGCGAGACGGCGCCGGCCCACGAACTGGCCGCCTACGCCGGCCTGCGCCTGGCGGCCCTCCAGGCCCGCGGCGGCGGCCCCGAGGCGCTCGATGCCGCCATGGCCCTCTACCAACAGCTCGCGGAGAAACCCTTCAACGCGCGCGTCGGCGCCGAAGCCCTCTTCCAGGCGGCCTCGCTGGCCTACACCCGCAGCCAGTTCGAGACGAGCGCGCGGCTCTTCCGGCAGCTTGCCGAGCGCCATCCCGGCGACCTGCGCGCGCGCGAGGCCGCCCGGCCCTCCGCCTGGGCGCACTACCGCACCGGACGCTACGCGGACGCCCTCGAGACTGCGGCAGCGGGCGCGGCGGCGGAGCAGACGGCGGACGCGCGGGCGGAGTGGCTCTACCTCCAGGCCAACTGCGAGCGCCAGCTCGACCGCCGCACGGAGGCCCTCCGGAGCTATGCGGCGCTGCTGGCCGCCGATGCCACCTCGGCATTCGCGCCGGCCGCGCGCTACGAGCGCCTGATGGTGCTCTTCAAGGAAGGCGCTTACGCGCAGGTGCTCAAGGAGGCCGACACCCTCGCGGATCCGCCGGCCGATCAACTGCCCGATCTCCTGTGGCTCCAGGCCGAGGCGGCCCAAGCCCTCAAGGACACGGCGCGCGCAGTCCAGTTCTACCGGCTCCTCGTGCGGCAGGCACCGCAGAGCGCGCTGGCGGCTGATGCCACCTACCGCCTGGCCCACCAGCTCCAGCAGCAGCAGGCGTGGGCGGAAGCCTCGCGCACCTACCTTGAACTCGCCGAACGCTGGCCGACCAACGCCCTGGCGCCCCAGGCGCTCTTCGCCTCCGGCCTCTGCCTGGCCCAGGCGGGCCAGTCCGAAGCCGCCCTGCGCGACTGGCGCCAGTTGCTGACCCGCTTCCCGGCGCACGAGACGGTTCCCGAGGCGCGCTTCCAGAAGGCGATGGAGGAGATCCGGCTCGGCAACGGTCGCGAGGCGGCCGCCACGCTGGACACGCTGATGCGCGATTATCCCGGCCATCCGCGGCTCGACGAGGCCCGCTTCTGGCGCGCCCAGCAGGCCTATGCCGCGCGCGAGATGGGCGAGGCCGAGCGGCTCCTGCGGGCCTGCCTGGCGGGGCATCCGCCGCTCGAGGTCGCGCGCGAGGCCTCCTTTCTGCTCGGGCTGGTCCTGCAGGCCACGGGGCGCGACGCCGAGGCGGCGGCCACATTCCAGCCGCTGCTCGATGCGCCGGTCGGCAGCAAGTTCTCCATCGACCGCCTGAACTGGCTGGCCGAGTTCCAGTTCGCGCGGCAGGCCTTCGCGGAGTCCGAGGCGGCGGCCCGCGCCATGGCCGCGCGGGCGCCCTCGCCGGAGTGGAAGCAGGCCGCCTTCACGCTGCTCGCGCGCGCCCAGCAGGCCCGGCAGCGCCCCGCCGAGGCCATCGCCGCCTACACGCAGGCCCTGGCCGCCGGGGCCCGCACGCGTTACGGGGCCGAGGCCGCCCTGCGCCTCGGCGAGCTGCTGATGGCCACCGGCCGCCTGGACGAGGCCGAGGCGCGCCTGCAGGATGCCGCCGCGCGCGCCAGCACGCCCGAGCTGCAGGATCTGCGCGCCTATGCCTACGCGGCGCTCGGCACGGCGGCCGAACGGCGCGGCGACCGCGAGGCCGCCGTGCGCTACCACATGAGCGTCGCCATCCTCTTCGACGATGCCGAACGGGTTCCGGCGGCCCTCGACCGCGCGGCCACGCTGCTGGCGGAGCTCGGTCGCGCGGCGGAGAGCCGCGCGACCGTGGCCGAACTGCTCGAACGCTACCCCGGCTCGCCGCCGGCCCTCCGCCGGCGGCAGGCGGACGCCGCGGCACCGGCGCCTGCGGGTAAGGAGGAGCGGCCGTGACCCCCTCTCCCTTCCGCAACGAGCGTTTCGAGGAGCGCGGCAACCGCCATTTGGCCGCGGTCGCGCTGGCCTTTGTCTTCTCGCTGGTGGTGCATCTCGTGCTGATGATCACGATCTCGGACTGGCGCCTGGACGCCGTCGATCTGTCGGCGGCGGCGGAGCCCACGCCGGCGGAGCGACCGCCGCTGCGGGTCGAGCGGCTGTCGATCGACCCGGAACGGGCCCTCGGCAATCCCGCCACCGGCGATCCCCGCGAGGGGGCCGGCGTGGGCATTCCCCGTGAACAGGTCAGCGAACTGGCGCGGCTGCCCGACCCCGCCCTGATCACGCCGCCCGCGCGGCGCCTGGAGACGCTGGCCGGCACGCTGGTCAGCGACCGCGCGCCGCCGCGTCAGCCCACGGCGCTGGGCTGGCAGCCGCGGCAGCAGATCGTGGCGATCGTCGACCGGGTGGTGAAGGACGATCTGGCCACCCTGCCCCGGCGCGAAATCCCGCGGATCGAGCGCGTCGCGCAGGCGCCGGACTTCGTGCCGGCTGTGGATGTCACGCGTGACCGGTTCGGCGGAGAGGCGGAGACGCAGGCGCAACCCGCCGCCGCGCCGGCCCCCCGCGACGAGGCGCTGGCCGCGCGCGAAACGGTGCCGGAGGCCGGCGACATCGCCCTGGACGAGGCCGCCACCCCCGATGCCGCCATCAACCGCTTCGGCGAGGAGCCCGGCGAGGTCACGGACTATTTCGCGGTCGACTCGCGCCTGATGGCGCGCGTCGAGACCTTCGCGCCGGAGGGCGAGGGGGGGCGCCACTACTTCCGGCTGCAGGTGGCGCGGCGGGGCGAGCAGGAACTGCCCGTGGTTCCGAAGGACATCATCTTCCTGCAGGACAGTTCGCGCAGCCTGGCCGAGGAGCGGCTCTACTTTTGCCGGCAGGCGCTGAAGGCCCTGCTGCCGCAGTTGAACCCGGGCGACCGGTTCAACGTCGTCAAATTCAGCGGCGCGGCCGAGTTCTGCTTCCCCGGCTGGTCGGCCGTGCAGCCGGCGGCGCTGGAGGCCGCGGCCGCCTTCATCGACACCATGCGCTCCGAGGGCGAGACGGACCTCTTCGCCTCGGTGCGCGCGCTGCAGACGCTGCCGCGCGACCCGGCGCGCCCCCTGATCGCGGTCGTCATCACCGATGGCCGCGCCACGGCGGGACTCACGGAGAGCACGGAGATCATCGGCGCCTTCACCCGGATCAACGACGGCGCCTGCTCGGTCTTCGCCCTCGGCACGCACGGGCGCGCCAACGCCTACCTGCTCGATCTCCTGACCTTCTGCAACCGGGGCGCCTCGGCCATCGTCACCTCCGGGCGCTGGGACATTGCCGGGCGCATCGAGGAACTGGCTGCGGGGCTTTCGCGTCCGGTGCTCGGCAACGTCAGCATCGCCACCGACCTGGCCTCGCAGGCCGATCTACATCCGCTGCCATCGGCCAACCTCTACGCGGATCGCACGCTGGAATACTACGGTTCGACCCCGACCGGCGTGACCAACGTGGTCGTCCACGTGCGGGGCGAGGGGGGCGGGGCCAAGTGCGATGTCATCTTCCGGTTCGACCTCGCCTTGGCGCCGCGCGGCGACGAGCGCATCCGCCTGGACTGGGCGCGGCGCAAGATGCACAGCCTCATCGGCGCCCATGCGCGGGAGCCCTCCCAGGCCCTGCTGGACGCGATGCACGAGCTGAGCCGGCAGTACCGGCTACCCATACCCTATCGGGATCAACTCTAGCCCGGCCCGCGCCCGCGCCATGGCATCGTCCCTCAAGAAGAGCATCCGCCGTCTGCGCGCCCGGTTCGAGGGCGGTTTCGTGCTGCTGGCCCGGTTGCTCTTCACCCGCTGTTCCCGGGCGGGCATCCTGTGCGCTGCGCGGCTGCTCGGCGACGGCGGCTTCCGCTGCGCGCGCCGCCAGCGCCGCGTCGCCGAGGCCAACCTGGTCATTCTCTACGGATCCCGGCTGAGCGCGCGCCGCCGGCGCGCCCTGGTCCGCGCGCACTTCCGCCACGCCGCGCGGGTGCTGCTCGACCTCATCTGGTTCACCCGCGACGGGAAGGCGCGCGTGGCGCGCTGGGTGGGCGTGGACGACAGCCTGCTGGCCTGGCTGCGCGCGCACCCGGGCAGCATCATCGTCACCGGGCATTTCGGCAACTGGGAAGTGGCCGGCCAGACCGTCGTCGTGCACGGGTATCCGCTGACCAGCGTGGCCAAGCAGATCGGCACGCCCGCGACGACGCAGCGGCTCAACCACTACCGGCGCGCCCTCGGCCAGAAGATCGTGATGGCCGACGGCGCCGTGCGCGGGCTCGTGCGCGCGCTGGGCGCAGGAGAGTTCGTCGCCCTGCTGGTCGACCAGCATGTCGATCCCGCAGAGGGCGGCGTCTGGGTGGATTTCTGCGGACTGCCGGCGGCCGTTTCGAGCGCGCCCGCGCGTTTGGCGATGAAGTACCAGGTGCCGGTGGGCGTCTGCTTCGCGCAATCCCTGCCCGGCGGCCGCTACCGCTGCCGTCTGCTCGGCACCTGCACCCCCGCGCCCGGCGACGATCCGGTCCGGGTGACGCAGCAGATCATCGACCTGCTGGCCGGGGCGATCCGCCGCTATCCCTCGCAGTGGCTCCTCGTCTACAAGCGCTGGAAGCGCTGGCCGCCGGATGCCGACGCCTCCCGCTTTCCCTTCTACGCACGCCCCTGGAAGCCGTGAGCCGGGCGGCTACAGAGGGCGCATGAAAAGTGGGGCGAAGGCGGTCGATTCGTCCTCGTCTTCGTCGCAGCCATATGCCAGGTATTCCCCTTTGTGGGATGGCTACGGCTTGCGCTGCGCGAAGAACCAGGTCAGCACGTCGGTGTCGTTATATGTCGGCGTCCAGACCCCGTGCCCCGCGCCCGGATATTCGCGGTATTGCACGTGGCCACCGCACGCTTGGAGGGCCGCAAACATGTCGCGCGAGCGGCAGACTGGCACCACGGGATCCTTTTCGCCATGGAACGTCCAGATCGGAATGTGACGGATGGCCGGCGCCAAGGCGGTGTCACCGCCGCCGCAGACCGGCAGGGCCGCGGCGAACAGCTGCGGCTCGCGCTGGATGGCGTCCCACGTGCCGTAGCCGCCCATGGAGACGCCGGTGACGTAGACGCGCGCGGGATCGACGGGCAGGGTGCGCATCTGGTCGCGCAGTAGCGCCAGCGCGAGCCGCAGGTGTGCCGAGGGCTCCGCCGGCATGGTGTGGCTGGTGGAGCTCCACGGGACATTCACCCACTGCTTGCCGGCCGGGCACTGCGGCACCAGCAGGATGGCGGGGTCTTGCGCCTGCTGCCCGTACCGGATCAGGGGCATCACACCATGCACCAGTTGGCTGACGTTGTTGGTGCCCCGCTCGCCCGCGCCGTGGAAGAACAGAACCAGCGGGAGTTTGCGTCCCTCGGGGATCCCGGTGGGCAGGTAGATCCGGTAGGGCAGGGCCTCGCCCTGCGCATCGGTGAACACCTCGGCGACCGTCAGTTCGCTGGCGGTCTGGCCTGCCCACGCGCAAGCGAGCACCCCCGAGCACAACAGAACCGGCAATAGGGTCTTCATCTGTCCTCCGGGGCTGCATCCACAGCCCTGACGGCTACTTGCCGCTGACACGGCGGGCGTCGAGGTAGTCGCGGCGCAGTTGGGCGACGAGGTAGTCGATGTTCATCCACTCGACGGCGGCGTTCTCGAAGACGTCCGCCACCTCGGCGTCGCTCATCGTGGTCTTCACCTTGGGCAGGTAGCTGCTCAGGCGCGTCTGCAGCGGCTCGATCACCTCCTGGAAGAAGGTCTGGTCGCCGAGTTCGGGATCCTGCCAGATTTCCAGGTAGCCGTTGCGCGAGCTGAGCGCCTGGCGGTAGACGCGGGCGGCCGCAGGCAGCAGGCGCCGCTGGATGGCCAGGCGGTTGGCCGGCGTCAGGTTGTTGAACACGAGGGCGCCGAAGCTCGAGCGGTTGTGCACCGACTTGCTCCCGCCCCAGGTGCGCCCGCCCTTGTCCCAGTGGCAGACTTCGAAGTCCCAGACGCTGCCGTCCGCCGGCAGGCGGTTGAAGTAGGCTGTCCAGGAGACCCGGATCAGGGTGGCGACGCCGTCGTCGTAGAAGCGGTGGGAGATGGAGATGTTGTTCTTGTCTAGGCTGAGCCGGCGGTGCCCCCGGTTGTCGTATTGGGTGTTGAAAACCGAGCCCTTGCTGTTCGGCGAGACATCGACGAGGAAGCAGTCGTAGGGCTCCTCCGCCCCGGCCGCGAGGTACATTTCGTAGCCGCCCAGGCCTTCGAAGCCGGCCTCGATGGCACGCGCCTTCTCCGTCGGGGCGAAGAGGTAGATGGCCACGCCCTCCTCGTCGCAGAGCGCGGTGAACTCGGTCGGCTTGAGGCTGCCATCGCCGCCCGTGACTTGACGTCCGGTGATGTTGGCGTCGGTATCAAGCAGGAACTGCAGGTTGTCGCCGTACTTGCGGTCGAGACGCGCCCGGTTCGCGGCGTTCCGGAAGTGGGCCGACTCGCGGAACTCGGCCACGGTCTTGGGGGCGTTGGCGACGAAGGGACAGGCCAGCGAGGGCCGCGGCGCGGGGACGAGCATCTTCTCGCGTTCGGCATGCAGCGCGCGTGCCGTCGCGAAGTGGCGCACGCCCATGGCGGTGCGGGCGCAGGCGAGCAGCGCCTCGGCCCGCGCGACCTGCCCGGTCTTGAGCAGGGTGTCGGCATCCAGCGCGGCGGTCACTTGCCTGAGGGCCTCGGCGGCCCGGTCGCGAGACTCGATGACGAGGCGGTTGAGCGTGGCGCGCAGGCGCAGCGCGGGCGGCGTGTTGGTGTCCACCAGCAGCGCCTTGCACTGAAGCAGCGCCTGCTCCGCGTCGCCCTGCCGGATGAGCGTCTCCAGCAGCTTGCCGTCGGGCGCGGACGGGCGCGCGGCCGGAAGGCGGGCGAGCCGCTCCGCATGCCACTTCATGAAGGCCGGGTCACGTGAGATCGAGGATTTGTTGAAGGGATGGCCCTGCATACGGTGGAGGAGGGCGACCTCCTGCCCGGGCAAGGCATCGAGGTGTGGCTCGACTAACTTCCGGAAAGCCTCGAAGGCGCGTTCGCCGCACAGGTCGATCAGCGTCTGGAGCGCGTCGCCCTGCGCGCGGGCGTCGGGCTTCTCCTTGGCCGCCTCGGCGGCGATGATCGCTTCGTAGTTCCGGATCGCCTCGTCAGTCCGGCCCTCGTCGCGCAGGGCGTTGGCCAGGCGCATCGGGTCGGCGGGAAACTTGTCGCGCATCAGGGCGATGGCGGCCTCCGCGCCCTTCAGGCGGCGGGTGATCTCCAGCATGCGGGACTCGATCGCCCGGCGTCGATGGATATGGAGGTCGGGACGCCAGAGCGACTCGTAGAGCGGGAGGGCCTGTTCGAACGCCTGTTGCCGGTAGAGGGCGTCGGCTTGGTTGCCGACAGCCGTCTCGCGCTCCTCGTCCGTGAGCCCGGGCAGTGCCGCGGCCTCCTTCAGCATGGCGTTGGCGCCATCGACGTCCAGTTTCTCCAGCAGGCAGTTGGCCAGATCCCGACAGGCCGCGATCTTGTCGCTGTTCGAGATCCCGGGCAGGGCGAGGATCTGGCGGTGGATCTCCGCGGCGGCATCGATACCCTTGGTGAAGTAGCTGGCGAAAGCCCCCTTGAAGTTGTCCTTAAAGAGGACGTCGGCGCGGGCGCGGAGCGCTGCGACACGCACGCTGGTCGGCGCCTCCGGTACAGCGGCGGCCTGCGTGAGGAACTGGCGCCCCGCCTCGGCCTGGTTGCGGCCGAGGTAGAAGCGGCCAAGGTCGAGTAGCGCCTGGGCGCGCCCCTCGGGGCTCAGGTCGGCGGCGGCCAGCACCTGGGCAAAGGCGTTGGAGACGACGGCGGGGTCGCTGTTACGTTCGCGAGCGAGCTTCTGCGCGGTCGCGACGAGCTCGCGGGTGGCCTCGCCGGGCGCGGGGGCCGCGGGATCGGCCGCCTGCAGGAGAACGGCGCTGGACAGGAGGATCAGGGCGATACGGAGCGTCTGTTTCATGGCGGGGTGGTCCTTCCAATCAGCGCAGGGCGAGAAGCGTGAGGATGTGTTCGGTCATCTCCGCGCGGACGACCTCGAGATCCATTTCGGCGGGCTTGAGGAGCGCGAGGTACTGCAGCGCCTTGTTGGCGGTCAGCTTCCGCTCGGTATCTCCGGAGGCCACCGCCTCCCGCGCGAGCAGCTTGAGCTGCGTGGCGTAGCGCATGTCGTCGACCCCCTCGCGGAAGCCCTCCCACTGCAGCGTGTCGACCATGCCGCCGCGGTTGTACATCGCGACGACCATCGGCTTGTAGGTGTCGTTGCGCAGGTCGTTCCAGCCCAGCAGGTCGAACTCGTAGTTGTAGACGAGGCTCAGGTTGTTGAAGTAGCCCAGCAGCCCGTGCTGGCGGCGGAAGAACTGGGGATTCTCGGGGCCGGTGTGCTGCCCGGCGTAGAAGCCGACGTATTTGTCGCCGATCTCGTTCCACGGACGGATCCGCTCGCGGGCGTCGGGTTCGCCACCCATCGGATAGAAGCCATAGGTGTAGCCGCCCTTGTAGAGCAGGGCCTCATGGCCGGCACAGCCGATCCGGATGCCGTAGTCGTGGTAAAACTTGTAAAAGTTGCGGTGCGTGGCGACGAACGCGGTGCCCTGCTCGTCGCCGAAGCCGCAGAGCAGGTCAGTATGGCCGAGCGCGCGTTGGTAGAACTCGGCGCATTGCCGCGCGCTCTCCTTATAGGACATGAACTGGTCGAAGGTCATGCGTCCGCCGAAGTTGAGCCCGTACCAGGGGGCGAAGCTCTTGGCCTCGAGCAGGGGCTTCGTCGTGAAGCCGTGCCGCTGGATGATCTTGAGGCTCTCCTCGGTCTGATCGACCGACGAGGGATGGGTGATGCCGTGGTTGCGCAGGTTGACGAGGTAGTCGTCATACTTGCTAAGGGCCGCGGCTGGGTCGCACTGGTGCAGGGCGGCGATCCGCGAGAGCGAAAGCCCGCCCATGAAGGAGAGGATCATCTCGCGGTCGAGGTCGAAATACGTGCGCGCGTTCGGCAGCGCGAAGGGCAGCACGCGGATGGCGACGGGAATGTCGAAGAGCCGACGCCCCTCCTCGGCCACGGCGATCGCGCCCGTGTAGACGCCGGGCCGCTGGCCGGCGGGCACATGGAGCGTGGCGAAGAACTGCTTGAACTCGCCGCCCTTCAGCGCCACCGGCTGGAGCGTCGCGGCGTCCTCGAACGGGTCGCCGACCGGGCGGAAGGAGGACGCCAGCTCGAGGTCGCGCGGCGCGCTGATCCAGACGAAACGCTCGCCCGCCGCGTCCTTCAGGCGCGCGTGGTTGGCGACGCCCTCCGTGTCGACACGGATCATGTTCTCGTCGCGGAGCAGCAGCTCGGGGATCAGCTTCAGGCCGACGTCGGTGAAGTAGCTGTGCCAGCCGTTGCCGTTCTGGAACCAGATCTTGACGACCTTGAGGTCGAGGGCCGCGGCCGGCAGCGTGGCGCCGCCCTCGCCTGTGAAGGCCGTGGGAACGAGGGTCACGTTGCGCGTGTCGGCGAAGCTGAAGAGCTGGAACGAGGCGGGCTCGAACTCGTCCTGCGCCGCGACATAGCGCAGGGGACCGTGCAGGCGACCGTCCTCGGGATAGGTCCACGCCAGGCGCATGGTGTCGCTCAGGGCCGGTACGGCATACCAGACGGCCGGCGCCGCAGCCAGGCTGGCCGCCCGCAGATCCGCCGTGACCCGGTCGCGGTTCGCCGACAGCAGTCGCCGACCCGCCGCGGCCTGGGCCTCGAAGACGGGATTCGCCGCGTGGGCGGCCGTCAGCATGCCGGCCAGCGCCAGCGCCTGGATACAGAATCTTCTCATGGTTGCTCCCCTGGACTGGGCGCCAGAACCGCGCGCGGCAAAGGCGCGGTTCGGCGCCTGTAAAAATGGATCAACGCCCCGCGTTGTCCAGCAGGAAGCATGCCATGGATGCCGCCCGCCGTCAGCGGCGGTCGAAAGCAGGGTTCAGGGAGAGGGTGGACACGGCAAGTACCACAGCAACCGCTCATGTACTTACGGTCAACTCCCATCAACCCCCATCCATGACCATCAACCCCAGCAGTCGACGACCGCCGACGCTGTCGCTAGCAGGGTAATGGGTCAGTCTCAGGGGTGTGAGCGGGGCGCATGGTGAGGCGGGCGGCCTTTCACCCCTGGTTCAGGACGAGGGGTTGCAGGCAGGCGTGTCACGCGGCACAAAGCCCTGGTTCCGTGCACCCGGGCCTGAAGGCCCTCGCAGGCTTCCGGCTGAAGCCGGTACTCCGACGGCGAGGTCTGTATCGGTGAACCCCCGCGTCGGAGTCCCGCCTTCAGGCGGAAGTCGTTCAGGGGCTTCAGCCCCGTCTCCCGCCTGATGCCAGCCGATTT
>CAZYRQ010000042.1:0-11065 GCA_964649455.1 uncultured Lentisphaerales bacterium | reverse complement strand
TCCATGGGGGAAAGGGGGTAGTGTGTCCTTTTGAGCAGCCTATGGGATGCTAGTGGACATAATTAATGCGTTTGGCGTTGATCCCAGAGGAAAAAATCGGAATCAACGCCAATGTTTTTGAGTTTTAACATCACGGTTAAGCCATGAAGATAGTTGTCATCTGCGGCAGCCCGCGGCGCGGGCGCAGCCAGACGCGCCTTTTGACGGAGGGCGTGATGTCCGCCGCCCGCGACAAGGGCGCCGAGACCCTGTTCATCGACGCCGGACAGGCGGAGATCCGCGGTTGCATCGCCTGTGAAGCCTGCCACCGCGGCCCCGACTGCGTCCTCAAGGACGAGGCTCCCGGCATCCAGCGGCATATACTGGAGGCCGATGGCCTCATCCTGGCCTCGCCGGTCTATCTCGACCAGGTCACGGCCCAGATGAAGGCCCTGCTCGACCGGACCAGCCATTTCGTGCACTGCCTGCGCCTGCTGGGCAAATATGTAGCCGTGGTCACGACCAGCGGCGGCGGCAGCGGTGAGGCGACCGCCGCATTCTTGAGATCCTATGCGCTGATGGCCGGCGCCCAGTATGTCGGCGCGGTGCACGCGCCACTTCCGCTAACCCCGGCGCACCAGGCGGCGGCGCGGCGCCTGGGCGAGACACTGGTGGCGGCGATCCAGGGCCGGCACCAATGGGCCGACCAGCTCGAGGCGATCGAGGCACAGCGGATGTTCTTCCGGAACAGCATCGATTTCTGGAAGGATCAGTGGCCCTACGAGTTCGCCTACTGGCAGAAGATGGGCTGGGTGTAGCTCCCCGGCCTGCTGATTATTCCACCATGACGGTGACCTGGTCGGCGGCGCCGGAGGCGCGCGAGACGGTGAAGCGGTGGCTGCCGCGCTCGGGTGGCCAGAGGAAGGGCGCCGGAGCCGTGGTCGTGCCGCGGTAGCCGTCGTTCTGGAACCAGTAAAGCCGCTCGCCGTCCGGCACGCCGGCGACCTTGAAGGCGACCTGCTGATCCGCCAGCCCGTCGACGGCGTGGAAACGCGTGCCCTCGGCCGGCGCGACGATGGACGGCGCTCCAGCCTCGTCGGCCGGCGCCGCACGCGCCCCGCCCCGCGGCACCGCAGACAGTTGCCGCAGCCCCGCCTCCACTTCCGGCGGCCACACGGCGCGGATGACGCCCGCCGCGTCCCGCCGGTGCACGGGACAGAGCGTCCGCGACGAGACCCCTTCCAGCGCGGCATCCATCCGCGTCTCGCGGCAGAGCGCCCCCGCGGCGCGCCCCGAGACGCGGCAGACCCTCCGGTCGACCACCTGGGACGGCCGCGCGTACCACGGACCCTCGCCGCCGGGATAGAGTCCGCGCGCCAGTTGCCAGGCGAGCGGCGCCGCCGCGGACCGGCCGACCCGCGTCGCGGGGCCGCGCCAGCCCCGCTTGTCGCCGCACCAGACCGCCACGACCCACTCGGGATTCCAGACCACCGTCCACGCGTCGCGGAAGCCGGAGGAGGTGCCCGTCTTCCAGGCGAGTCGCGGCAGCCGGACCTCGGCCAGGTGACCAACGGCGTCGCGCACGCAGGTGTCGCCCGAGAGCATCTCCGCGACCATCCAGCAGGCGCCCGCGGAGAAGACGCGCCGTTCCTCCAGCGGCCCCGCGCCGCGGTACGCCAGGCCGCGGCACGGCCGCCACAGGCCGCCGCGCGCGAGACAGGCGTAGGCGCTGGCCAGTTCCAGCAGGCTCGCGGAGCCGTTGCCCAGCGCCAGGCCCAGGCCGTAGACGGCGGGCGGACGGTCGAGGGAGACGAGGCCGGCCTCGCGCAGCTTGCCCCAGAACCGCGGCAGCCCGACCTGGTCGGCCAGGGCCAGGGCGGGCAGGTTGAGCGAGAGCGCCAGCGCCTCGCGGGCCGGGACGAGGCCCGCGAAGGTGCCGGAGAAGTTGGCCGGCGCCTGGTTGCCGAAGTGCCGCGGCACATCGGCCAGCACCCACTCCGGCGTGAGCAGGCCCTGGTCGATGGCCTGCGCGTAGAGGAAGGGCTTGAAGGTCGAGCCGGCGGGACGGGGCGCCAGCACGGTGTTGACCTGCCCGGACCGGAGATCGAAGTAGTCGCCGGAGCAGCCGAGCGCCGTCACCTCGCCCGTGGCCACCCGGAGGACGACGGCCGCCACGGCGTCGCCCTGCCGCGCGGCCTGCGCCTGCACCGCCGTGTCGACGCGCCGCTGCAGGGCCGGGTCGAGCGCCGTCGTGTAGTCGCCCGCCCGCCCGCGCAGCGACCGCTGGATCCAGTCGGCGTACCAGGGTTCGCGGAAGGGGCGCGGCGCCCGGCGCAGCGCGACGGGCATCGCCTCCGCCTGCCGGCGCGCGGCGTCGTCGATCAGGCCGCACCGCTCCATCCGCTCCAGCACGTAGGCGCGCCGCTTCAGGCAGGCCGGCCGGTGGCGGTCGGGCCGGAAACGGGTCGGCGACTGCACCATGCCGGCCAGCAGCGCGGCCTCGCCCAGCGTCAGCTCGCCCGGGGCGCGGTTGAACCAGCCCCGCGCCGCCGCCTCGATGCCGACCAGGTTGGAGCCGAACGGGGCGCGGTTGAGATACTGCCCGAGAATCTCCGTCTTGCCCATCGCGCGCTCCAGCCGCAGCGCCTGGAGCGACTCAATCAGCTTGGCGCGCCAGGTGCGGCGCCGCGGCACGATCAGGCGGATCGTCTGCATGGTGAGCGTCGAGGCGCCGGAGAGGCGCCGCCCGGACGCGAGGTTCTGCCACGCCGCCCGCAGCAGGGCGCGCGGATCGACGCCGCGGTGCCGGTAGAAGCGCCGGTCCTCGGCGGCGATGACGGCCTGCACGATCCAGTCCCCGGGCGCGGCGCGGTAGACCGGCCGGCAGTCGATGTCGCCCGGGCCGAGGCCGACGCGCAGGATCGCGCCCTCCGCGTCGCGCAGGATGAGGCCTGCGGGATAGCGCCGCGCCTCCGCCAGAGGCGGCGCCGAGCCCCGCCACGCCAGCCACAGCAGCAGCAGCGCGGCCGCCCCCAGCGCGCCGGGCGCGGTGCGCCGGAGAACCGCGCCGCCCCGCGCGGGCGTGCGTCGCTGCGCGCCGCCGGAAATCCCTTGCGGCACCATGCGCTTCTTATGCCGCTTCCTATGCCCCATGGTCGGCAGTGTATCAGGAAGGGGTTGGTTTTGCTAAGGTATTACCTGCTGCGCCAAGGCTGCGCAGAACAAGCGCCGTCGCCCCAACTTCATTCGGGCACATTCGTCCATTCGCGGCTCACCTTCTGCGTGCCTTCACCTTCGTGTGAATTCCGACATGCGCCCGCGCAGGCGGACATCCGCAGGAGCTCCAACGGGAGCGCCAACAAATCGATCCGCTATGAAAATGCGCGCAGGTGCGCTATCATGGTTGCGCCGCGCGAGCCTCCCCCTGTTGGCGGAGCGGCGGCCGAGGAGCATGCCATGTCCAGCACCAAGAGTCCCTTCAAGAACGAGCTGCACCAGGTTGACTTCTGCATTGTCGGCGGCGGCATGGCCGGCCTCTGCGCGGCGGTGGCCGCGGCGCGCCACGGGGCCCGGGTGGCCCTGATGCAGGACCGCCCCGTGCTGGGCGGCAACGCCTCCTCCGAGGTGCGCATGTGGGTCTGCGGCGCCCACGGGCGCAACCTGCGCGAGACGGGGCTCGTCGAGGAGATCATGCTCGAGAACCACTACCGCAACCCCGACCAGGTCTTCTCGCTCTGGGACAGCATCCTCTACGAGCAGGCGCGCTTCGAGCCGAACCTCACGCTGCTGCTCAACTGCTCCTGCAACGCGGCCCGGATGAAGGGCCGGCGGATCGCCAGCATCACCGGCTGGCAGACGACGACGCAGAAGTGGCACACCGTCGAGGCGCCGCTCTTCGCCGACTGCTCGGGCGACAGCATCCTCGCGCCCCTCACCGGCGCCGACTTCCGCGTCGGACGCGAGGCGCGCGCGGAGTTCGGCGAGGATATCGAGCCCGAACAGGCCGACCGCCGCACGATGGGCATGAGCTGCCTCATCCAGATGCGCGAGTTTGACCGGCCGAAGCCCTTCATCCCGCCCGCCTGGGCCAACGTCTACCGCTCGCCGGCGGATCTTCCGAACCGCGCGATGACCATCGGCGGCTCGGGCAACTTCTGGTGGCTCGAACTCGGCGGCGAGCAGGACAGCATCCACGACACCGAGGAGATCCGCGACGAGCTGCTCAAGGCGGCCTTCGGCGTCTGGGACTACCTGAAGAACCGCGTCAACGACCCCGCCGCCGCCAACTGGGCGCTCGACTGGGTCGGCTTCCTGCCCGGCAAGCGCGAGAGCCGGCGCTACCTGGGCGCGCACATCATGACGCAGAACGACGTCCGCGCGGAGGGCCGTTTCGAGGATCTCGTGGCCTACGGCGGCTGGTCGATGGACGACCACCATCCCGGCGGCCTGCGCTGGCCGGGCGAGCCGACGATCTTCCATCCGGCCCCGTCGCCCTACGGCATTCCCTACCGCTCGCTCTACTCGCGCAACGTCCCGAACCTCTTCTTCGCCGGGCGCAACATCAGCGTGACCCACGCCGCCCTCAGCTCGACGCGCGTGATGGCCACCTGCGCGGTCATCGGCCAGGCGGTCGGCACGGCGGCGGCCATCGCCACGCGCGAGAAGTGCCTGCCGGCCGACCTCGCCGGTGCCGGCGTCCGCGAGCTGCAGCAGACGCTGCTGGACGACGACTGCTACCTGCCCTGGCAGCGCCGCGACATCCCCGCCCTCGCGCAGCGCGCCGCCCTCGCGGCCGCCGCCGGCGACCCCGCCGCGCTGCGCAACGGCGTGGACCGGCCGGTCGGCGAGACCGGCAACGACTTCGTCTGCGCCCTGGGCAGCGGCTGGGTGGAGTACCGCCTGCCCGCGCCGGCCGCCATCGCCGCGACCCGCCTGGTCTTCGACAGCAACCTGAACCGCAACGGCACGAGTTGCCACTACAACATCCGCAGCAGCTACCCGCTCCATGCGCCCGCCAATGGCATGCCCGGCACGCTCGTGCGCGCCTTCCGCATCGAGGCGCGGACACCCGAAGGCGGCTGGCACACCGTGGCGCGCGTGACGGACAACCGCCGGCGGATGGTGAAGCTGCCGCTCGACATCACCACCGACGCCCTGCGACTCATTCCGGAGGCCCTCTGGGACGCCGCGCCCACGGAGGCGCGCCTCTTCGCCTGGGACATCGCCTGAAAGTGAGCACGTCTGCGACAACGATCCCGCTGGCCGTCTGGCTGACGGATCCCGTCGTGTCGTGCTGGACCCTGAACGCGCGGCAGCTGCGCCGTCTGAAGGCGGAACTGCCGCGGGCGCGGGTCGTGGCCTGCCGCAACGCGGAGGCCTTCCGGCGCGCGCTGCCGCAGGCGCAGGTCGCGGTGGTGTGGGTCTTCCGTCCCGACTGGCTGGCGCTGGCGTCGCGGCTCGAATGGATCGCCACCCCGGCTGCCGGTCGCGACTACTTCCACGTCGCCCGTCCGGGCCTCGATATCACCTATGGCGCCTTTCACGGACGCATCATGGGCGAGACGGTGGCGGCGATGGTGCTGGCCGTCAACCGCGGCCTGCTGGCGAACCAGGAGGCGCGGGCGGCGGGCAACCTCTGGCCGCGCGACGCGCTCGGCGGCGTCATGCGCACGTTGGCCGGCACGCACGCGGTGATCGTCGGCTTCGGCCACATCGGCGCGTGGATCGGGCGCAGCCTGAAGCCCTTCGGCGTGCGCCTCACGGGCGTGCGCCGCCATCCCCGCGCCGCGCCACGCCCCGACTACTTCGACTGCGGCGACCGCCTCGTCGGTCTGGATCGGCTCGACGCGCTGCTGCCGACGGCGGACCACCTGATCCTCGCGCTGCCGGCCACGCCGGAGACGGACGGACTCATGAGCGCCGCCCGCCTGGCAAGGCTGCCGCGGCGCGCTGCGGTCTACAACGTGGGGCGCGGCACAGTCCTCGACGAGGACGCGCTGGCGCGGGCGCTCGTCCGCGGCCGGCTCCGCGCGGCCGCCCTCGACGTCTTCCGGCAGGAGCCGCTCCTGGCGCAGAGTCCGCTCCGCCGGGCGCCCAACACCCTGCTGCTGCCGCACGCCTCGGCCATTGCGCCCGAATACCTCGACCTCTTCCTCGACGAGTTCGTCCCCCGCTTCCGCGAGCGTTATCCGTTGCGACAGACTAGCGGACAATGAGCGCGGTCGAAGCCGGGTATGGGGCAAAGCAGCCCATATACGTCTTGTTTTCGCCGCGCCTGGCGCAGGGCGAAAGTGAGTTGATGCGCCAGTCGTGCGTGGCCGGGCGGCGGAACTTCGGATCGTCCAGGATGTTGCCCGTGCCGGAATCCGCATTCAACGAACAGCTGTAGGTCAGCGTGCCGCCCGTACCGTGGACATCGGGCCTCGTAATGAGTCTGCAACCTTGGTATTCGGTTGGCCACAGGGGTGCGCGGGAAGCGCATGCGGAGTGGGCGAGAAACTTGATCGTCCTCATCCTCGAAAGCGTCACGCTGAAGGAATCCGCGAATGAACGCGCATGCACGCGAAAGCAGGCGATACGGCAACACCCCATGCGCTCAGGCTCGCGCTATCGGGCGAGGCAGGAGCATGTAGTGGTTGCTGGAGTGCGATTGTTTTTGAGTGCGCGTGCCTACACGCGCTTCTATAGCGGAGCCTGCTCCGCGAGTTACGTCGCCTTGAATTTTTCACCCCCACCCCCGAACGGAGCTTTGCCGCCACAGGCGGCGGGGCAGAAAGCGCGCGCGGGCGCGCGCCGTCAACACAGTCACGCTCCATGCGCCGATTCAGGACAGGCAGGAATGCCTGTCCCACCTTGCCCTGTCCCACCTTGCCCGCAACCCCCACAAACTGGCCCCCGCCCGCTTCCTCTTGCGCCCCCCGCGCGCCCCCTGTGGCCAACCGAATACGCAACTTTGTTGCACCGCGCACGCGTTCCGGCTATAGTACGTCCCATAAGCCGCGCACCGGACAGGCGGCTGCGAAAGGCACTGACTTATGCACGTTCTGGTTACCGGCGGGGCCGGCTATATCGGCAGCCATACGGTGGTTGAGCTACTGGCCCGCGGCGAGGAGGTCACGATTGTCGACAGCCTCGTCAACAGCAAGCCCGAGGCAATCCGGCGCATTGCCGAGCTCGCCGGGCGCACGCCTGTCTTCCACCGGATCGACCTGCTCGACCGCCCGGCACTCGATGCGGTCATGGCGGCACGCCCGGTCGACGCAGTGATCCACTTCGCCGGACTCAAGGCGGTCGGCGAGTCGGTCTCGATCCCCCTGCGCTACTACCAGAACAACCTCTGCAGCACGATCGAGCTGCTCGGGTCGATGCGCGCGCACGGCGTCCGCAACCTCGTCTTCAGTTCCTCGGCCACCGTCTACGGCGTGCCCGAGACCGTGCCCATCCGCGAGGACTTTCCGCTCAGCGCGACGAATCCCTACGGCCGGACGAAGCTGATGATCGAGGAGATGCTCCGCGACCTCCACCACGCGCACCCCGAGATGGGTATCGCGTTGCTGCGCTACTTCAACCCCGTGGGAGCGCATGCCAGCGGACGCATCGGCGAGGATCCCAACGGCATCCCCAACAACCTGCTGCCCTTCGTCTCGCAGGTGGCCGTCGGCAAGCTGAAGAAGCTGCGCGTCTTTGGCGACGACTACCCGACGCCCGACGGCACGGGCGTACGCGACTACATCCACGTCGTCGACCTTGCCCTCGGCCATCTGGCGGCGCTCCGCCGCCTGGCGGATCATCCCGGGGAGCTGCTGACGGTGAACCTCGGCACGGGGCACGGCTACAGCGTGCTCGACATGGTGCACTCCTTCGAGAAGGCCTCCGGTCGTTCGGTGCCCTACGAGATCGCGCCGCGCCGGCCCGGCGATGTCGCGACCTGCTACGCCGACCCCGCTTGCGCCCGCGAGCTGCTCGGCTGGGAGGCGACGCGCGGCATCGAGCAGATGTGCGCCGACGCCTGGCGCTGGCAGTCGATGAATCCGCAGGGCTATCCCGAAGCGTAAGCGCGAGACGCCGACACGACGGTGCGCCAGACAAGGAAGGCAGAAAGGGGGTGCATTGCCCCGCATGCCACCATCTGTGGCAGCCGAGGTCAGCGAACGGTAAGCCGGAACGTGGAGCCCGCCGCCTGCCTGTCGGCAGAGGACACGCTCTTCGAGGATCACAACCTCTTCCGCGACCAGGTGGACGCCGCACTCGACAAGGCGGGCCTGAAGCTGGCCGCCGCCGCCCTGAAGCAAATCCTCAAGGCCGTGAGCTGGCGCGCCGGAATAAACCGCACCCGAGCGGCTACCGCAGGATACAGATCGTGCCACTGGATCGGTAGGGGGTCTCGTAGGCGCCAATGTCGACGTAACGGCGGTCGATGCGCGGATTTCCGTCCAGATCAAGCGCGCCGGTCATCCATGCCTGAACCAGGCCCTGGTTCCATCCGGGAGAGCCGGCCTTCAGGCGATAGTCGCGGCGGGGGGCGTCCACGAAGTGCGGCGCGTTGGCGACCTAGCAGCGATTCTCAATCTGGCCCTTTTTCAGACGCCGGACGACACGGAGGTCGTCCCTCCATCGGTGAAAACAAAGGTTATTCCAAGGAACTGGAGGGTCGGGCTCCGTCCCGACCGGAGGAGGACGCCAAATGGAGAATTGCTGGAACAATTGCTGGAACCATTGCTGGAACAATAGTCGCGCGGGGTTGTGATCAGCACGGGAACATGCTAAACTAACCGTGATCTTTCTCCGCCGGATGATGGTTTGGCCGGGGGAGGCGGGTCGGAGAGGCGGAAGCGACCATGTCGGACTGGCGGAAAGAACTTGGCGGCATTTTGGAAGGGCGCGCGCGCGCGAGCCGCGCCGAGCAGGAGAACGCCCAATTCGACGCCTTCCTGCAGCAGGTGGCCGCGCCCGCGCTGAACGATCTCGCCACCGAGCTCCGGCAGCACGGGCGCGATGCCCAGGTCCGGACGCTGCCGGCCGCCATCCAGCTCGTGGTCCGTCACGGGGAGGTCGAGGAGATCGCCTTCCGTGTCCTCAAGCGTTCCGTGCCGAACGGACTGGTTCCCTTCGCGGAGGTCCGCCTGCGCAAGGGCCTGCGCCTCGTGAAGACCGAGAGCGTGTTCCGCGATCCGCCCGCCCTCGCCACGATCGAGGAGATCCAGCCGGACGACGTCATCCGCTGCTTCCTCAAGCACTACCGCATGGTGCTCGATGCCGAACAGGGCTGAGCCGGATCGGGCCCTGCTGAGCGAGCTGCTCGCCTGCCACGCCACGCCGGGCGACGAGGGAGACGTGCGCGACGTTCTGGAGCGGCGCTGGCGGCGGGCGCGGTGGCCGCTGCGGCGGCTGGGCGACTTCGCCGTCCTGGCCACAGCTCCACGGCCCGCAGATCCCGACGCGCCCCTGCTGCTCGTCTGCGCCCACATGGATTCGCCGGGTTTCGCGGTTCGCGCCGTACCCCGCGCCAACCTCCGGCAACCCCCACGCCTCCCGTCCTGGCCGCTGACTGAGCTCGGCGGCCCCGCCTTTCCCGGCGCCACCGCCGCCGGCCGGCTCAAGTGCGCCGCAGGGCTCGTGCCCGTCACCCTGCGCCGAAGCCGCCTGTGCGGGGGAGAGGATCCCGGCCGCGCCGCCATCGTCTGCTCAGCCACGTCCGACGCGGATCCGCGCCTGCTCCCGCTGGTTCGTCCGGGCGACCGTGTCTGCTTTGCCGCCCCTCCCGTCGCCGAGGGCGACCGCATCACCGCGCCCTTTCTGGACAACCGGCTCGGCTGTTGGATCGTCGCGGAACTGCCCCGGCTCGCCGCGCGATGGCGCGCCCGCTTCCGGATCGTCGTCGCCGCCACATCCGCCGAGGAGTTCACCGGCCACGGGGCCGCCGTCCTTGCGCACCACCTGCGTCCCGACCTGACCATCGTCATCGACGCCACCTACGCCAATCCCGAACAACACGTCGCACTCGGCGGCGGCCCGGTGCTCACGCTGAGCGACCGCTCGGTGTTGATCGCTCCCGCCCGGCGCGATGCGCTGGCGGGCGCCTTCGCCCACGCGGGGATTCCGCTGCAGACCGAAGTCTACAACTTCAGCGGCACCGACGCCCGTGCCTTCCCGCTCCAGGGCGTCTTCACGCCCGTCCTGCCGCTGCTGATCGCCACCACAGGCAACCACACGCCGCAGGAGAGCGCCGACCTGCGCGATGCCGGCACCCTCCTGCGCGCCATCCGGATGCTGGCTCACACAGTAGGCAGTTGGCAGTTGGCAGGTAGGCAGTAGGCGGTTCCCCATCCGCGTCATCCGCGCAATCCGTCGGTCGGGACGGAGCCCGACCCTCCAGAAATCATGAATAAGGCTCTGGGGTTCAAGTGGAGGGACGACCTCCGTGTCGTCCGTGGAAAGTTTTTCATGAGCCTCGGTGCTTCTTAATCCTTAACATAATCGTATCGCGGAGACTGCGGGCCCAGGGGCAGGCGGTGCGAACGGGAAGCCGGAACGTGGAGACCGCCGTCCCCGGCGGGGGTTCTCCGCCCCATGCCCTCCAACATACAATGAAAACGGCGTATTCCTGACCACGGGGAAACGCGGGGATAGCCGCGCCCCCTATTTTCACGGCTTCCAACCGAACACGTCAGGCCTCGTGCCGCGGCAGGAGGAGGGAGAAGGCGGTGCCCCGGATCGGTTCGGATGCCACCTGGATGTCGCCACCGTGCTCCTTGATGATCGCGCGCGAGACCGTGAAGGTCCGGACAAAGGCGCCGGATTCGTCATGCACGGCCAGCGTGCGCAGTTCCACGGGGATGCGCGTGCCGTCCCTGGCCATCAGCAGGCTTTCGACACGCTTCTCCCCGTCCTGCTTGACATCCCGGAAGCCCTGCTCGACGGCCTCCAGGATCTCGGGCGGGTAGAGTTGGCGGATGTTCAGGCCGCGCAGCTCGTCCGCCGGGTAGCCGAGGAGTGCGGTGGCCGCGCGGTTGACGTAGACGAGGTTGCCGGCCGCGTCGACCGAGTGGATCATGTCGGGAAAATGCTCGACCAGCAGGTCGAAGGT
>CAZYRQ010000041.1:0-11359 GCA_964649455.1 uncultured Lentisphaerales bacterium | reverse complement strand
CCTTGAGCGCGGGCCACTGGCGGCTGCAGAGCCGGCGCAGGCGGTCGGCATCCGCAGCGGTGGCCGGGGTCTGGTAGATGAAGAGGGTGTCGAGACGCCCCGAGGCCTGACACCACGAGATGCTTTGCAGGCTGCGCCAGATATCGGGGGCGGCAAAGACGACGAGGGCGGTGTCCGCCTCGCCGGGCCGGATCGGCAGGGTAGGGGTATTCTGGGTCATCATCCAGCTCCTATGCCACAGGGCAATGCTTGGGACGAGACTTTAGCGCCACCACCGGCGAATGTCAAAGTCAAAGCGGTGCCTGTCAAAGCGGTGCTCGAAATATTCGAGGAAGAGGATAGTTGCTATCCCATCCGGCCCTTTTGACCATCAGCCGCATACGCGTTTGCCTGGCTCGCACCTGAGTGCGTATGCCCTTGGGCAGTTCCAGGAACTTCCGGAACCACGGTTCGCAGAAGCTTACCCGTCTGAAGATGGCGGCGTTCCGATGGGAGGCGGGACGGGTGGTTGACGCGAGGTGAGGTTTGCCGCACCGCCGCGCCGATCATGCGACCGGCTTCGTGCCCAGAATCATCGCTTCCACGTCAGCCTTGGTTCATGGCCTCATCCCTCGCAGCAGGGACAGCACGAAGAACAGAGCGAACGGCCCGACAAAGACGACGTACAGGACGGGCGAAACAGCCAGTCCAAAGACGGTCCCATGGGGGTCGTTCGTCCCAGCGCCGTGAGACAGCCACAGCACGGCCAGGGCGGACACAGCCGTCAAGCACCCGAATACGACGTTTCCGAAGTGGTTCATCGTGTTCCCATGATGTCAGGCAGGCGGTGTGCTAGGACGCAGAACTACTCGTCATCTGCACGCTTACGTTCAACAGGGATGACGACAACAGCCGTGAACTTCCATAGCCCGTTTGTCTGAACAACGGTAATGTCGTACTTCTCGTTCCTGGTCATCTTTCCACGGGATGAACTTACCACTGCGACGATTTGCGTCGGCGACGTTTCAGGAATAGCTTGAAAGCTCTCCAGCTTGAATTTGCCAAACCCTGCCTTCCTGAATGCCTCCTCGAAATCGCGCGATTTCTCGTCTGAAATCTCGGTCTCGTCCTCAACCTCGGCAATGGCTTTCTTCGCCTGGGGAGTGAGATAGAACAAGTAGTCCTTCAGATTCCCCTGGGCGTTGCTCCTCAAGAAACCGAGGAACGCCTTCTGCGGCGTCGAGCAGTCTCGATGTGGCAGGGTCTTTGTCAACTCGGGGGTGATGTCCTTGTCTATGATCGAGTCTGCCGTCGCGGGTTCTCCAGCAGATACCCAACCGACAGGGCTCACGATAGCGATCGCCAACACGACACTGAACCGCAGAGCATTTACCATGTTCCACCTGACTTCACGACGTTGGTCCACACTGGTGTTCCGGACGTCTCGTTCCAGTACCAGTACACATGAGGGATCGAGACACAATCGATGACACAGGCGTTTCTGCCGACTCCAAGATCGTTGGCCTGTTTCCACGCGTTCACGAATGAAGCGCCACCGCTCACGGCGCTCAGGAAGTTGGAGACGATTCCGGCGGAGCCTTGGTTGTCCAGAGGCGCAGTCCAATTGTAGCCGATAAAATACTGCGGGCCTTTCGGCTCCCACTGAGCACCGGGCGACCAATCACCACCGGCCGCACACCACTGCAGCCACGTGGCAAGACCAAAACTCTGCGCTCGGTAATTCTTGATGTCCAACACCGCACAGCCAGCGATAATGACGTAATCCAAATCTTTATCCCAGTAGTCGGTGACATCACTCGGCGCGAATCCGCCCTGCAATATGGCGTCGGCATGACTGCCGTGCCCGGAGTAGTAGAAGTGGTCGGCCTGGTTCATGAGTTGGCGCTTATGGCTAACGCCGCAAGCATACTGAGCCGTTATGACCTCCCGACCAGCGGCTATGAAAAACGTCTTATCTACAGGACTGTTCGGTGGGGTCGATTCGAGATTGCCGTAATTTGTGCTCTTGCCGCGGGTTTCGTTTGACAAACCGCTCTCAAACGCGTTTCCATCGGTGAGGTTTGAGGATTCGGATGAACTGCTGGAGCCGTGATCCAGCCAAGCCTTTTCTGCCACGGAGTCCGCTTCCTGGCTCGGCAGAACGCCCAGAGTCTTCAGTTGATCACGGGTTAAGGATACGCGCATTTCCGAATAGCCGCTTCCCTGTACCAGCGTTGTATTTTGTGCCGTCAGCGTGTAGTCCTGCCCATTGGGAGCCGTGCCGGAAGTCTTGACCTTCAATGCTGTTCCAAGGGCGGTGAAGATCGTCTGAATATCCGGAAATTGTGGCGTGATTCTGATCTTGATCCGGGTATTCTTGTCGGACAAGATGACTTTCTTTTCTTCCAAGTCGCCCCATCCCGAGTCATCAGGGTCGGCGAACTCGATGTTCAGTCCAAGAACGTCCACCAACGTCGCCGCCGTGATCTCGGCATAGGCGTCGGTATGGTACAACCCGTCGACGGTATCGTACCGCAGCCGGACCGAGCCGTTGCTCCAGAACCAGACGTTGGTGGTGGCCTGCTCGTCGACCATCGCGCAGCCGTTGCCGTTGTTGTGCCCCTCGAAGAACGGGACTTCCGACTGGAGTTCGGTGGCGGTATAGGCCCGCACGGACACCTTGTCGTACCCGGAGTTGTGGTCCTCCACACGGCCTTCGACCGTCAGCGAAAGCAGATAGCCGCAGTGCATGAGCGGGCCGACGTTGAAGACGTCCTCGACCTCCTGCCGGTTCGGATTGGTCCCGCCGCAGTTCTCCGAGTCCTCGACGTCCACCCGCAGGCTTGAGCCGCCCCGGCAGTGCATCAGGCGATGGATCAGCTGCGTCGCGTTGATGGCCGGGTTGGCAGGATCGCCACCCATCTGGAATTCCTGGAGGTTGGTGAACCCGTCGCCGTCGGGGTCGCCATCGGCCCCGTTGGCGCCGGTCGCGTCCAGAGGATCGAGCCCGTACTGCACCTCCCAGCCGTCGGGAAGCCCGTCGCCGTCCGAGTCGGCATTCAGCGCGGACGTGCCATGCACGAAAAGCTCGGCAGAGTCGGACAGGCCGTCTCCATCGGTATCCCAGTTGTGGGGATCGGTGCCGTAGAGCCGCACTTCGCGACCGTCGGGGATGCCGTCGCCGTCACTGTCATGGTGCGTCCAGGCGTCGTAGAAGCGCCTCACGCGGTTCGTCGATTCCGCATCCACCCAGACCACGCGATTGGTCTGCATGTCCAGCGTCAGGGTATCGGCCAGCACCCAGTCTTGCGCACGCAGGTCGGTGCAGGCGAAGATGTCGGCGACGTTGGTGCTCAGGCCTTCGTCCGGCCACGCAAGCGTCAGTTCGATGGTGCCGTTGGTGGTCGGGCCGATGGCGGTGAACTGGAGATTCGAGACGCTGCCGCCCTCGCCGGAGCGCATCATGGCGGCGGCCTCCCGCTCCTCGGCCAGCCGCGCGGCTTCGATGGAACGTGCCCAGACGTATTGGATCAGGTTGTCTTCGCCGACCAGCAGATCGTAACGCATGCAGACGCGGGCGGGATCGTAGCAGGCGGTCAGCCAGTCCCGATCACACTCTCCGTAGGTGTCCAACGCCGGGTACAGGGCGCGGACGAACCATTCCGGCGAGTACTCGCGGTCACGCCCGATACGGGCGATGACCTTCTGCTCCAGGCTCTCGATGACGATCTCGCGGCCCGGACTGTCCGCGTCCTCGTATATCCAGACCGGGAACCGCACCGCGCCGTCCGCCCCGATCTCGCCCGCAAGGTTGTCGATGAAGGATGCCGGGAAGGCTTTCAGGTCGAGAATGGGGATCGTCTCGCCGGGCTGAAAGAGGATGAAATCGGGGTCGGGCGGCGATATCCAGAGATAGAGTTCCTGATCCCTCAGAAAGCGCTCGGCCAGATCCTGCAAGCCGGTTGCCTGCCGTTCGACAAGGGCGTTGTGCAGCCACTGGTTGTAGATGTCCTCGACGTCTTCGTTCTCCCCCAGGAGCGCCGCGACGACCCATGTGGCGCAGGCCATCGCAAGGGCCAAAGGCAGAAGCCAGAGTCGCCGCGATTCGATCAGGAAACGCATCGTATTCGTCTCTCCGAATGAACCATCGGACTCAGGGGCACAACCCCGCATGATCGAGTACGGGAACCTTGTACATCAGAGGGGGCGAAACCGTCAAGCATGGATTCAGTCGCGCTAACCTTTTTTTCGCCAATCGTCCGCCACTTTGGCCCGCCGCCGGGTATGTATCTTGTAGAGGGTAGGCGCAAATCGCCGCCACTTCGACGGGCCGTCGCGTATGTAACCCGTAGACGTGCGGCGATGGGCGAGCGGCGGGAAACCCGAAAAAAGTTGTCCCGCTGGCAGGGGCTCACCCCCCCTTTTACCTGTTGGAGGCCGTTCGACAACCGGGGAAACGGTACGGAAGCGCTACATGTGGAACAAAATGCAGTCGGGTGAAGATTTTTCCGACAAACAGAGGGTCGAGCGGCAAATAACCATGTAGAGGGCCAGTGTTGGCCCGGTGGCGAGTAACGCGGAAAGGAGCAAGGCGATGAGTGGAGTGATGACGAGGGTCGAGTTCGACAACGAGAGGCTGCGGGTGCTCAAGGCTGGGCTCGGCCTGGACGAGGCCGAGGCGCGGCGGCACTTGGAAAGGGAGTATCCGAAATCTTCGGACCAGGCGACCCATGAACTGCGCCGCAGGGGACTGGATTGCTCGGAGTGGCGCATCCATCGCCACTGCACTCTCCGGCCCAATCTGGCCCCGCCTGTCGTCGGCGGGTCGCGGGCCTGGGGCAAGCAGCAGATCGACGATTTCGCCGAGGTGCTGGAGTCGCAGGGGTGCCTGATGCCGTCGGCCATCTACCGGGCGGAGTTGGGCATCTCGTGGAGCCAGGAGCAGACGATCCGGCGTCGGATCGAAGCCGAGAAGGAGGCCAGCCATGCCAGGTGACATCCTCCTGACGGTTTCGGGCGTCGAACTGGCCTGCGGCGAGAAACAGCCGCAGATATCGATCACAGCCTACAGCGGTGCCGCCATGCGCGTGCCCGGCTGGGGCGTGATCGTGCTCGACCTGGCCGGTCTCGACCTGGCGGGCCGGGTGCCGATCCTGTGCGACCACGATGCAAGCCTGGACGGCATCCTGGGGCAAGGCGCGGCCGAGGTGAAGGACGGCAAGCTGTTCGTCTCGGGCGCGATCCTTCCGGCGTCCGACAAGGCGCGGCGGGTCGTCGAACTGGCGCGGGGCGGCTTCCTGTTCGAGGCGTCGGTGGGCGTGGAGCCCTCCGAGCACGTCCGGATCAAGGCGGGCGAGCGGATCGCGGCCAACAACCGGACGCTCACCGCGCCGGAAGGCGGCTTCACGCTCATCCGCAAGGGCAAGTTACGGGAGGTTTCGGTCGTGAGCCTGGGGGCCGACAACAGAACGTCGGTCGCCATCGCGGCCATGAAGACGAAGGAGAACTGGAACGTGAACGACACGAACATGCTGGACGCCAACGAAGCCGCCATCCGAACCGACGAGCGAGAGCGCATCGCCCGGATCGAGGCGACCTGCGCCGCGCCCGCCCACGGCTGGGGCGTGGCCGAAACCCAGGTGAACCGCCTCAAGGCGGCCGCCCTGGCCGGAGAGATAGACGAGCGGGAACTCTCCGCGCACATGCTGACGATCCTGCGCGAGTCGCGCCCCCGCATGGGTGCCTTCGTGCGCCCCGTCAAGACGATCAGTGCCGCCACGACCATCGAGGCGGCGATCCTGGCCCGCATGGGCCTGGGCGAGATGGGCGAGAAGAGCCTCGGCCCCCTCGCGATGGAGTACGGGGCCGGACTCAAGGCCAACCACATCCTCGACCTCTGCCATGAGGCGCTGACCAGCGAGGGGCACGACATCCCGTCGGGCCGCGAGGAGCTGGTCAAGGCGGCGCTGTCCACCTACAGCCTGCCCGTGGCGCTGTCGAACGTGGCGAACAAGGTTCTGCTCGACGCCTACAACGACTCCCCGGCGACGTGGCGAGCCTTCTGCGCGGTGCGCTCCGTGAACGACTTCAAGGGCCACATCAACGTCAGACCATCCTTCGCAACGCCGCTTGAGCCCGTCGCGCCTGGCGGCGAGCTCAAGCATGGCACGGTTGGCGAGTGGACCTCCGAGTTCAAAGTCGATACCTTTGGGCGAATGATCTCCGTCGACAGGCGGGATTTGGTGAATGACGATTTGGCCGCGTTCGATCAGACGGCCCGATCCCTCGGACGGGCGGCGATGCGCAAGCTGGCCGACCTTGTCTACACGACGCTGCTCGGCAACGCGGGCGGGTTCTTCTCGACCGGCAACGGCAACCTGATCGACGGCACGGACAACGCCCTCTCGCTGCACAGTCTGTCCCAGGCGATCCAAGCCATGAGAACCCAGCGCGACGCCGAGGGCAACGATCTGGACATCCTGCCCGCGACACTCGTCGTGCCTCCGCAGCTCGCGGAGCAGGCCAAGAGCGTGCTCGAGTCGGAGTTCATCCAGCGCGTGGCCGAGATGCCGACGGGCAACAGCCTGCGCCGGGCGGTGAGCCTCGAGGTGGAGCCGCGCCTGAGCAACGCCGACAAGTTCGGTTCAGCGGCCAGCGAGCGGCACTGGTTCTTGTTCGCCGCGCCCTCGGCCGCGCCGCTGGTGGTCGCGTTCCTGAACGGGAAGCAGGAACCGACCGTCGAGTTCTTCGGCCTCGACACCCAGCCGGAACGGCTGGCCGTGAGTTGGAGAGTCTACTTCGACTTCGGCGCGGCGTTCGTCGATCCCCGGGCCGCCGTGCGGGTCGTGGGCGAGTAGGTTATGACTGCGGTCGGATGGATCAAGTGGCCACTTTGGCCACTTGAATACGGTCAAACGACGCGCGGACGAACCAAGGGTTTCAGCATGAAAGGATGACCGACCACCGAAACTTCTAGGGCAGGCAGCGGGTCTTGCTGTTGCCGTCGTCCATGACCTCCGGCCCGTTGCCTGCCTTTTACTCAACCATCCACCGACCGACCCAACCACCTATCGACCTCGGACTCCGGTTCCGGGCATCGAACACACTGGACGCATTGTGGTGGGGATCGCGGTGGACAAGACAGAGCACACAGTTCAGATCGGCAAGTACGCCTTCCGAGTGGCCTGCGACGAGCAGGCCCGGAAGGACGCCGCGCCGCGCCGTGCGGAGGCCATCGCCAGGTGGCTGCTGGCCGAGTGGCGGCGCGAGCAGGCGGCTGCCGAGGCGGGAAAGGAGCGGCCATGCCCGACGTGACCGCCCCCTCCATCGTCCCCGAGTACGACGACGCCCCTGGCTGGCCACGTGAGAACCTGGCCAAGGAGCGGGCGTACCGGCAGGGATTCCTCGAAGAGGCCCGGCGCATCGTGCGCGACTGGACCGCGCCGCCCGAGGACAACGAGTCCGATCCGCTCGGCGAGGCCGAGGCGGCGATGAAGCTGCGCCGCCGCGTCCGCGAGCGGTTCGCCGTCTACCAGCCCGGCGACAGGCGGCGCAAGATGCGCCCGCCGAGCTTCCGGCCCGGCCATGCGGTGCCCGCCGCCAGGCTGCGCGGCAACCATCACGCGATGGTCTACGTGATCGAGCCGTGGGAATGCCCCGACTGGCCCGACTTCGACATCCTCGATCCCAAGCTGCTGGCCCCATGGCTGCTTGAAGTGGAGCGCTGGGCCGCCACGAAGCACCCGGCTCGGTTCGTGCCGCCGCCGCGCCCCTTCGACGCCCTACGCGCCCAACATGCCGCCAAGGAGGCCCCCGCCATGATTGACGCGCCCTTATCCGTAACGCCGCCCCTGGCGCAACCTGACGCGTCCCTGACGGCCCCCACGGGCACCCGGCAGATCACCCTGACCCGGGCCGACAGATCGAGATCAGGCCGCCGGACTGGCTGCTGCGCGGCGCGATTGAACGCGACGCCTTCGCCCTGATCTTCGGCGATCCCGGCTGCGGCAAGAGCTTCCTGGCCATCGACTGGGCGTGCCGTGTGGCCACGGGAACGCCCTGGCGCGGGTACGATGTCAAGGCGGGCCCCGTCGTCTACGTCGCGGGCGAAGGCCAACAGGGGTTCGGCAGGCGCATCCGGGCGTGGAGCGAGCACCACGGCGTCGGCCTCGACGGCGTGCCGCTCTACCTGTCCCCAGCCGTGGCGATGCCCGATCCCGACGATTTCAAGGCCCTCGTCGCGGCCATCGATACCGGCGTCACCGCCTTGGGCCAGCGCCCGGCCCTGATCGTCCTGGACACGCTGGCCCGCAACTTCGGCGGCGGCGACGAGAACGGGACCCCGGACATGAACCGCTTCGTTCTGGCCTGCGACGCCGTGCGGACGATCTACGGCTGCACCGTCCTCGTCGTCCACCACAGCGGGCATGCCGACAAGACCCGCGCCCGGGGAGCCATCGCCCTCAAGGCGGCGCTGGACGCCGAGTACCGGCTGTCGAACGAGGGTGCGCTGCTGCTGACGGCCACGAAGATGAAGGAGGCCGAACTGCCGCCGACGCTCACGATGGAGCTTGTAACCGTCGAACTGCCCGGCCTGAAGGACGAGTTCGGTCTTCCCGTCACTTCGGCCGCCATCGACGTGCTGGACGCCGACACCAGCGCCATCGTGGCCAAGGTAAGGTCCGCCACTCCGGGCAGGCCCGGCAAGTGGAGCAAGATCGGACTCGAGATCGCCCGGCGGCTCGTCCTGGAAGGCGACGATGGAGGGGCCAGCCTCAAGGTCTGGCATGCCGCCTGTGACGCCGTCGGTATGCGGCCGTCCAGCCGCTATGACGTGCTCGCCAGGTTGCAGGCGCAATTGGATTACTGGAATCCGAAACGGGAGTCGAGAGCGCAGAAGTTCCACTGTGGCACTTCTGCTCCGATCCCGGCCATAGGTACTTGGAAAAGACATGCCTCGGCGTCACCGCCGCCGAACGCGTCGCGTCCCTGAGCTGAGTTGCTTTCAAGGCGCGTACCTTCAGCCGTAACGCGAGACGGGAGGATGGATGCTGACACGAGAGACGCTTCTGGCCGCCTGCTGGCACCGGCGCGGTGACCATCGCGGCTGCTATCGCCGCCAGTGCCTGGCCTGCGGCGCGTGGTTCTACGCCGGGCGTCCCGAGGCGCGGTACTGCCGTGGAGCCTGCCGCCAGAGGGCGTACCGGGCGCGGCTGAAGAAAGATCGCCAACCCGGCGATGTTCCCCTTGAGCTTTCCGGCGGGTTGAGCGAAGGGTGTCGCGAGCCCAGAGATGGGTAGAAAGGAGACGGTATGGCACAGCAAAACGGGATCGCCGCCGTGGGCTACGCCCGGCGCTCGACCGACATGCAGGAGCGGTCGATCCCCGATCAGCAGGCCCACGTCGAGCGTTGGGCCGCCGAGAACGGTTGCCGGGTGCTGCGCTGGTACGTGGACGACGCGATCAGCGGCACCAGCACGAAGGGACGGGACGCCTTCGAAAGCATGATCCGCGAGGCGGAGAACGGCCGCGACTTCGACGCCGTGCTCTGCTACGACATGAGCCGCTTCAGCCGTGGCGGCACGAACGAGACGGGCTACTACCTGCACCGCCTGACGCTGGCGGGCGTGAAGGCCGTCTTCACCGCCGAGGGCATCCCCGAGGGCGACGAGGGCGAATTGCTCCAGGGCGTCAAGTCTTGGCAGGCGCGGCAGTTCAGCGTCAAGCTGGCCCGCGACGTGATTCGCGGACAGCTGTCCAGCCTCAAGCAGAACCATTGCGCTCAGGGCGGACGCGCTCCCTACGGCTACGACCGTCGCTACCTCGCCGCCGACGGCACGGTGCTGCGCACCATCCGCTTCCTGCCCGACGGCCGCAAGCAGGAGTTCGACGCCCAAGGACGGCACGTCCGCCTCATCGCTCGCGAGGAGCGTCCCGGCAAGACCAAGTCCGACGTGGTGCGCTTCGTCCCCGGCGATCCGGCGCACGTGGCCATCGTCCGCGAGATCTTCGGGCGATGCATCGAGGGCTACGGCTACTGGAGCATCGCCTCCGACCTCAACAAGCACGGTGTCCCCGGGCCCAAGGGAAACCCGTGGAGTGAGATTATGATCAAGATGGTCCTCCACAACCCGGTCTACCGAGGCGCGCTGGCCTGGAACCGCAAGACGGTGGGCAAGATCAGCGGCTTCGATGGCGAGGGCCGCCTGCGCCCCAAGAAAGGCCGCATGGCCAAAGCCAACGATCCGAGCGACTGGATCGTGATCGAGGACGCGCACGAGCCGCTGGTGGACGCCGAAACCTTCGAGCGAGCCCAGCGGGTTCTGGATGGCCGTCGAAGCCAGGGAGGCCTGGCGCGGCCCACCAATCGCTACCTGCTGAGCGGCCTGATGCGCTGCACAAAGTGCGGACACACCTTCTGGGGCTGCACCGGCACCCACCACTACAGCAAGAAGAAGACGCGCTTCTACAAGGACGGCGGTTACCAGACCCATGGCCGGGCGGTCTGTCTGCACACGATGATCGACGCCGAGGCCCTCGACGCCTGGGTGCTGCGCCAGCTGCGGGTCGTGGTTCTTGGCGACGCGGACACGGCCGAGCGGGCCGTCGACGCCTTCGTGCGCGACGCCATGGGGGGCCGCGACGAGGGCGAAGACCGGGCTGGCGTGCAGAAGGAACTGGCCGCCGTCGGCAAGCGCATCAAGGCCACGGTTGGCCTGCTGGGCAACGCGGAACTGGGCGGCATGGCGGAACTGGAGCAGGCGTTGGTCGACCTCCAGCGCCAGCGTAAGGAACTGGAGGCGCGACTGGCCGGGTGCGATGCCCCGGCCTCACCGGCCCCGAGCGAGAAGGAGGTGCGGGAATGGGCGAAGGAGAAGATCGAGGCGCTGGGCGCGGCGGTTGCCGGGCGGCTGCCGCCGATGGAACTGCGGAACGTGGTGAGCGGCTACGTGGATCGCATCGAGGTCGATCCCGTGGCGAAGACGGGCGCGATGTACCTGCCCGGCGACGCGCTGGCCTGCCTGGAGGCCGACGCTATCAGACGGGTAAAGAACGGATCGCTTGGCCTTCCCCAACTCCTCCATGTCGGGGAACTTCTCGCCGCCGACAAATATCGTGCAGAAACCGATGACGACCGCATTGATCAGCCAATGGTGCCGGGTGCGGTCGATGCGCGGATCGGTCAGCGTGCGGAAGCAGTGGAACTGGCCAAGTGTTATGCCAATCGGGTCATCCAGGATACGCGAAAAGCGGCCCGATCAGCAGAACACGAGCCCGGTGAAGTCAAGAGCAAGGATTTTAGGTGAGGTTGCCCTGAGTTCCCTTCGGGTGCGATCCACAATAGTGGATGCGCACCCAGAATTCAGGAGCCAGAATACAG
>CAZYRQ010000040.1:0-11574 GCA_964649455.1 uncultured Lentisphaerales bacterium | reverse complement strand
CGTAGCTCGTGTAGTTGCGGCGCGTGTTGGTGGAGAGGTGCGGAATCGAGACGAACAGCGTTCCGCCCGCGCGGACGTAGGCGACCAGCGCGTCGTACTGCGCCGCGGTACAGGTGTTCCAGCCAGTGAACAGCAGCGCGGCGTAGTGCTGCGACAAAAAGGCCGCATCGGGATCCACCGCGAAACTCACGATGTCCGTGATGCCGTGGGGCGTGCCGGAGAGGAAGGGGTTCTTGTAAGGGCCGAGCACCGGCGGCTGCGGGTAGAAGGTGTCCGCGAAGATCCCCCAGCCGCGCTCGGGAGTGGCGTGGAACCAGCGGGCATCCCGGTCGGCCTGATCGTACTGCCCCGCGATGACCGCATTGGGGTTGAAGGCGCCCGGGCCGGCAAGGTCGAGGTTGCCCTTGATCGCCGCAACCCGCGCGGTCGGCTGACCCGCGGGCGTGCCATTGGCCTTCAGGAAATCGTAGAACTCGGAGATGCGGCGGCGGTACTCGCGGCAGACGGGCGAATCGTAGTTGAGCCGCGGGTAGTGGCGACGCGCCGCCTCGACATAGGGCGCGCTCAGATGCGGATCGTTCACGCGGATGGAGCCCAGGTCGAGCTTGGGCACTTGGTGCATGGGCGTGTCCTCGATGTGGTCGCTCTGCTGCCACCAGTTGCCGCTCTCGACCAGCAGGAGCTTGCAGCCCGCCATGTATTTCATGTAGAGCGAAGCCGTCAGCAGGGGCATCTTGCGGGGGCTGGCGAAAGGCAGCATCGAGTAGTGCTCATGGGCGATGTCGGTGCCCCAGAGCGGCAGCTTGAACTGCCGGTAGAGCCCCCGCGAGATGGCGGAGGCGAGGTTGAGATGCGGCACGGCAAAATCCTCGACGGCCGGAATCTCGATGCCGCCGATGATCTCGTAGTCGAGCGTGGCGATACCGCCGGTTACCATCAACCGCTGCCATCCGTCCGCGAGGCGCCGCCGCACGCAGTCGCGGACACTCGCGAGGAAGTTGTCCGCGAGCTGGCGCAGGTCGCTGGTCGCCTGGCGCGCCCGGGCGAGTTCGGGATCCTCCTCCGCGTTGAGCCGGAAGGTGAAGACCTCGCCGACATTGCAGCCGAGGAAGTGATCCTTGAAGGGCCGCAGCCGCGCCAGTTGACCGGGATCGGCATCGGTGTAGATCGTCATCGCCGCCAGCCCAAGATCCTCGGCCTGGCGGAGCATGCGGACGAGGCCCGCGCCCAGGCGCTCGGGATGCTGCGCGATCACGTCCCAATCCGACGGCGTGAGGAAGCGTTGGTTCGCCCAATCGGGCCGGGGCACTTCGTATCCCAGCTCGTCGAGCGCCATATAGTCGGCCATAGCCAGCAGGCTCTGCTTCGTGGCGCCGCCATCCCAGATGGCCACCAGGTTGCCCTGGTTCTCGCTGACCGTGCGCTCGATATACCAGGCGGCGTCGTGGTCTTCCGAGACCCAACTCGTGTAGTAGGGGCCGGACGTCTGAAAAATAGTGTCGCCGCGGTGCAGGTAGACCGGGGTTCCCAGGAAGGTGCCGCAGGACGGCAGGGCAATCGGGTCATAGGACGGCATGGGTTTCTCCTCTCGTCAAGGTGGATCGAGGCGTTGACAGGCGGGACAGAAGTGCGTGCCGCGCTGGGCGACGACGGCGCGCGCGAGGGTGGCGTTGCAGCGGGGGCACGGCAGACCGTCGCAGCGGAAGACCTTGAGCCGGTCGGCGTTACGCCCGCGGCGTCCGGCCACGCTGTAGAAGTTGGACTGACCGCGACCGAGCGTCGTGCCCTGGTTCGCCACGGCGACCGACAGCACATGCCGGATGGCTTTGTGGAGGCGGCGCAGTTCCTTCGGCCCCAGGCGGTCAGCCGCGGTCTCGGGATGGATGCGCGCGTCCCAGAGCGCCTCGTCCACGTAGATGTTGCCGAGTCCCGCGATGATCGTCTGGTCGAGCAGTAGCGGCTTGATGCGGCGGCTGCGCCCTGCCAGACGCTTTGCCAGAAGGGCCGGCGTAAATGCCGCGTCCAGCGGTTCGGGACCCAGCGTGGCCAGCGGATCGACCGCGCCGGCGCAGGGCAGGATGCGACCGAAACGGCGCGTGTCGTTGTAGATCAGCCGACGACCGTCGTAGAGGGTGAAAATGACGTGGTCATGCTTCCCCGGCTGCACACCATCCTCGCCGAAGCGCAGCTTGCCCGTCATGCGCAGATGGATGAGCAGGCGTGCACCGTTGTCGAAATCAATCACGATGTATTTGCCGCGACGATCAATGCAGGCCACAGCACGCCCCACCACCATCTGCCGCAGGACTTCAGGCGCTCCGCCGACAATCTTGGGGTTGCGCACCTCGACCGCCGTGATCCGTGCGCCAGGCAATCCCGCCTGCCGCAGACCGCGGACGACCGTCTCCACCTCTGGCAGTTCAGGCATCCGGCTATTCCCACTCGATCGTGGCGGGCGGTTTGCTGGTGATGTCGTAAACCACGCGGTTGACACCCTTGACCCGGGTGGCAATCTCCCCGGCTACCCGGATCAGGAAATCGATCGGTAGCGGCGCGACCCTGGCGGTCATGAAGTCAGGCGTCTGGATGGCGCGCAGGGCGATGACATAGCCATAGGTGCGCGCGTCGTCGGCCACGCCGACGCTCTGCACGTTGGTCAGCACGGCGAAGAACTGGCTCGCCTGCCCCGCGTACCCCTCGTCGACCATCGCCTTCCGAAAGCGGGCGTCGGCCTCGCGCAGGATGTCGAGCTTTTCCCGGGTCAGCTCGCCCAGGCAGCGCACGGCGAGACCGGGACCCGGGAAGGGCTGGCGGTGGGTGATGGTGTCGGGGATGCCCAAGCACTCCCCGACCTGACGCACCTCGTCCTTGAAGAGGTACTTGACCGGCTCGATAATGCCCTTGAAGGCGATCCGTTCGGGTAGTCCACCGACGTTGTGGTGCGCCTTGACGGGCTTGCCGCCCTCCCAGCCGCTCTCGATGATGTCGGGGTAGATCGTGCCCTGCACGAAATAGTCGAGCTCGCCGAGCTTGCGCGCCTCCTCCTCGAAGACGCGGATGAACTCCTCGCCGATGACCTTGCGCTTGGCCTCGGGATCCGTCACGCCGGCCAGCCGCGCCAGGAAGCGCGACACGGCGTCGACCGCAATCAGGTTGATGCCGAACTGGTCACGGAAGATCTCGACCACCTGGCGCGGCTCGTCCTGGCGCATGCAGCCGTGGTCGACGAAGACGCATGTGAGCTGGCGGGCGACGGCCCGGTGCAGCAACACGGCGCAGACCGAGGAATCAACGCCGCCCGACATCGCCAGCAGCACCTTGCGGTCGCCGATGCGCGCGCGGAGGTCGACGACGGTCTCGTCGATGAACCGCTGAATAGTCCAGTCCTGCCGCAACCCGCAGCGACCGACGAGAAACGCCTCGAGGGTTTGGGGTGTACATTCCGTCTCCTGCATGTCGAGCACGGGCACCCCGAGGGCGGCGGGATCGACTGCGGCCTTGCGGCCCAGTGTGCGCTCGCCGGCGGCCTTGCCGCGCTGGAGGATCAGGGCGCGTGGATTCAGGTTCCGGATGCGGTCGATCCCTGCGGTGCAGGGCAGCACCTCGCAGTAGATGTTGAGCTGGCGGACCGCCTTGGCGGCCATCTGGGCGTTGATCGCCCCGTAGTCGAGAATGACGACGGTATCGTGTGGTTGCATAGGTCTCTTTCTTCCGGCACCGGGTTCCGCTGGCACATCATTCCTGACCGCTAGCGGACGATCAGGGAGGTGCCGAAATCGGCCACATTGAGTGGTCCGTAGGCGATCTTGCCGGATTGGCGCGCGGTGCCGAAGGCATCTGGTACAGCCGCGTTGGCCGTGGAATAGCCGCGGCTGGCGGCATTGGCGTCGCTCAAGTACATGCCAAACGGGCATACCATGCGCCACGGATAGGTGCTGTAGTTCACCGCGTCGCGGACGGCCTCGACCCCGGCATTGTCGGTGTAGACCGCCAACGCCGCACGGCGGAATGGCGAACCGGACTTCAGCCGCAGCGCCCGTACACCTGTTGTGCTAATTTCGGTTCTACCGCGCAAGAGCGGGTCGGATTCCGAGACATCGACAATCGAACCGTTGGCATGGAGCTTGGCTACGATATTTGCCTCTTCGGCGGAAAAGTTGGCAACGGCGCAGTGGTTCAGAACCAGCGGCATCACCTTCGAAATGACGATCGGGCGATAGACTGTTGAGGCGTTGTTTAGCACACAGTTGAACAGGCGCATATCGGTATTCACACCGACGCCTGAAAGCGAGAATTCCGCGACCTTCATCGCGTCCGCAGTGTTGGAAAATGCATTGCGGGCAAAGATGCAGTTTACCAGTCCGTGATGCGCGAATTCATTGGCTTCGCCAGCCGTGCAGGCCCAGCAACTCGCACTGGTGGACGTTGCCATATTGTTCTCAAAGGTGCAGTTGACCGCCGTGGAAGAGGCGTTCTGGTCGAAATAGCCGATCGCAGATGCCGCGGAGCCTGCGCCCGTACCGGTAAAGTGGGCTTCGTTCTTGCCGAAATACGAATCGTAGATACGCGTCCAGGTGCCATTTCCACCGATGCGGAGGCCTGCGGTGAAAATGCTGTTGTTGTCGCCGGAATAGGCCTTGTTGCCGATGAACCTCGCGCGAGACCAGCGGATGAATCGCCTATCGGAACCGTTTGTGCCGCCATGGGAGCGGGCCACGGAGACCGAGGCGCCGCGTACGACGTTGCTGGAGAAGACGCAGTCCCCGACCTCGACCGTCGACTTGCACACGCCCTGGTAGATGTAGAGTGCTGCCGGGTAGTCCGCTCCGCTATTGGAGAAGTTCTTTCGGAAGACGCAACCACCGATGGACACCAGTTGATTCGTCCAGTTGTTGGACGGCAGATTCACATGGAACGCACCGGCAAGGTTGCCGTCAAAGAGGCAGGCTTCGACGGCGTTTGTCGTCTCGCTTTGGAACTGCATGTAGATGCCACGGCAGTTGCCGATGAATTCACAGTCGCGAATCACGGTGTCGGGAACGTCCAAAACGAAAAGTGGCGCGTAGTTCAGGTCGGCGGAAACATTGTTCGCGAGGAAGCGGCAGTCTTCGATGGCCAGACCGTCGGCCAAACCCGCAATTGAATAGATGGCGCTTTTCCCGAACCCGGTGAAAATGAGGTTGCGGAAGGCCCCGTTCCTGGCGCTGCCGACAAGGTTCTGGAAACCAAAGTTGACGTTGTCGCCCGTAGTCACCGATCCCACGCTCCAGTACTCCTGCGCCCCGTTCGGATTCGGCGCGGTGAAAGCCGTGCCGATCCATACCGGCAGGCGGTTTCCCGCGCCGGGGTCGGTGCCTCCCGGTTTCCAGAAATCATCGCCGTTGGTGTCGCCGGAGATGATGGTCGGATGCGCGGCGGGATTGGCTTGGGACGCCGATGTTTCACCACCGGCGAATCCGCCGATTACAGCGACATCGGAAAGCATGGTCACGGACGCCGGGAGACGATACACACCTTCACGGAGCCAGAGTTCGCCACGGTAGGTGCCGGCATCGGCATAGGCCGCCGCGATATCGCCGTACGCGTTGGCCCATGACGTGCCGTCCCGGCTCCCCGCGCCTTCAGGCGAGACGTACACGGTGCGGACGGCTTTGGTAACGAACTTGGCCTTATAGGTCAGGGTCTCGGTGGTGTCCGGGACGACGGACGGAACACCCGACCACGAGACGAAGAGCCACTCGGCGCCAGGTGTGAATGCTGGCGCCGAGGGGAATACAGCGCCCGCATTGCCGTTGGTCGTAAACGAACTCAACCCCGATGCATCAAACGTGCCGTAGCCCTCGAGATCGAAGATGATCGTCACCAGCCTGGTTCCGAATTTCGCGGTGATGATGGTCTCGTCATCCATCAGCACCGGCGTATAGGTCGTGGACACGGAAAGACAGCTTCCCTCTGCGTCATACCAGCCAGTGAAAGTTGCCGATCCTTCAGGTACGGCGGTCAGCGCTGCGGGAGTCTCTCCATTTGCGACTGACTGCGCGTAGCCGGGCGCGACGGTGCCGGCCGTAAACGGTTCGCGGCGGATGACCAGTGTCCGGGCCGCCGCGGCGCCAGGGGTCAGGCCTTGCACCGCACCGCGGGTCGTCGCGCCTGCGGCGCGCGCCACGCCGAACAGATCGGTGTCCCCCGCCGCGATATCGGAACGGATCGAGGTCGATGAACCCGGCGTCAGCGGAAGCCATGTCGATGAAGCCGGAGCGCGGTAAGCAAACGTCATCGGGCGGTCGATGCTGTTCGTCGCGATATCGCATGTCGTTCGGATGCCGGGCATGCGCACCTTGGCGACGGGTGCCGGAAATACGGAAGCCCCCATAAAGGGCACCCATTTGAATGGAACTCCGTCAGTCTCGATGCCGTCGGCCAGATCGATGGCTGCGGGACGGTATACCGGAAGCAGGTTCTTGAACGTGCAGTGACGTGCCTTGATCAAGGCGGGAACGTCGGCGTAGAACACGTCGTCCGCTACGGCATTGTCGCCGTCCGGCTCGAAGATGCAGTTCACGACATTGAGCGCCTTCGAATGCACCCCACCCCATTGCGCGATCACGTACTGATCCTTGACTTTGTGCCCGGTGAATGTGCAGTTGGCAATGCCGAGTTCAGGCGTGCTGCCGAAAAGCACGCAGGCGCTGAGCGCCCCATAGGAAAGCACCGGGGTCACGTTATCCACGGAAACGGCCGAAACGGTGTTGGAGACAAAGGCGCAGCCCACGACACTCACACGTATCGCACGCGAGGGCGTTACGTCGTTCTCGCCATGGCCGATGACACCCATCGCATAGGAACCGGACGAAAGCCCGACCGCCGGCGCGGCAAGCGTGTTGTCGCGGACGACGCAGTCGTGGAATACCGACGACACCGTATTCCACGCGGGTTTGTTCGCGCCGAGCAGCACATAGGCCTTGCCGTCGACCGGCTTGACGTCGGCGTAGTTCCCCGCGACAAGGCACCGACTCATCACACCACCGCCGTAGATCGAACCCGAAACGTTCACGCCTGCAAGGATGACTAGCGGCTCCCCGTAGTCGCTGTCCGTGGACACGTAGTTATTGGTGATGATGCAGTCGGTCAGTACGTAGTCGCCCACGCAGACAAGCGCGGACTGATGAGAATTGCTGGTGCCTCTCGGATGGTACGACACGCTGCGGGTAATGACGCAGTTGGACACGACAACACCACGCGAGTAGCCGGAAATGACCAGCGCCCCGTCGTAGCTCGCGATGTTCCGCGAGCACCCCGTGAACTCGCAGGAGATGATCTGCGCGCCGTTCCCGGCGCTCATGCCCGCACCGCCCCCGTATTGCGCCGAGTTATGGTAGAAACGGCAATGCGTCACGATGTCGTTGCCGTCCATACTGATGGTGCCGCCCTGGCCGGCATTGCCGAAGAACACGCAGTTGGTCACCATCACGCCGCTGCCGCCGAGGGTTAGCGGACTACCGGAGCCCGACGATATGCGGTCGAAGCCGAAGAACCAGACGCCGTCGAAGACGCCTGCGCCTGTATTCCTGATCTCGAAGGCACGGTACGTTCCTGACGCCGAGTTGATGAAGCAGTCATACTTGCCGGTGTAGACTGGAAATGCGGCCAGGGTGCCTTCTGCTGTGAAGATCTGCGATCCGGTGTTCGTGTCGGTAATTCCGTATGCCGTCCCGCCGTTCTCGATATTGGGTACACGCCGCCTCCAGGTGGCGGTCTTCCAGGTCGCGAGACCGGAAATGATCGTCTGATAAACCTCGGGGTCGCGGCCCAGATCGCCATCTGTCTGCGCCCGGTAGCCGCCCTCGAAGCGAAAGGCGGAATTCGTCACGATGTGCCCGCCGAAGAGCGCGGTATAGTAGACACCCCCCGCCATCCGGAGGGTGGTGCCTTGGGGGTAGGCAGTGTTCATGGCCCTGACGGCGTCCGCGATGTTTGTGAAGGCCGTCGACCAGTCGGAACCGTCGAACACGGTGCCTCCCGCACCGCCCGTCGCCTTGGCGTTCAGGTGATAGGTGACTTCGGCATGCCCCGCGAGGATCGCGGCCAGGACGATCACGGTGGCGGCAATGTTTGTCCTTATCATCAGTAGGCCTTACAATTTGTGTTCACCACGAAAATACATACTGCTGGACGAATCACGATCATCCCAAGGCCGATTCCGTGTACTATCCGGTACACTTTCGATGGTTTTTATTGTACATGGCGAGGGCGGGATCGTCAACCCTCGCAATCCGCAGATCCCGCAAAGATTCCGCAGGATCCGCAGATTCCGTAAAGTGCGGCACCCACGCTGAACGGTCCGATACGTCCCGTTCTACCGGCCGGCACCAGACCGCTGCGCCAGCAAAGTAGCGCGGAACCTATGAGGCCGCGCCCCCAACGGCACCCACCCCCTGAACGGTCCGATACGTCCCGTTTTACCGGTTGGCATCAGACCGCTGCGCCAGCAAAGTAGCGCGGAACCTATGGGGCCGCGCTACCAGCGGTTCAGCGCAGGAGGAACATGAGACCGTCGGACTGGTATTCGTAGGCGCCGATGTCGACGGTCGAGAGCCTGACGCGCTTGAATCCGGCGAGATCTATCGCGGTATCCTCCTCCGCCTCCCAGTAGGAATTCGCGCCGGCGTTGACGCAGGGCGAACTCCCGACGAGAATGAACTCACCGGCGCGCTTGAACAGCGGATCCGCCCCGGTGAAGTTGCACTCGGCCGTGCCGTTGTGGTTGGAGTAGGCATAGGCGATGGTGTTCGCGACCGTGCCGCCCTTCACGTAAACGTCATTTGTGACGCCGCTCTTCAGGAGGTTGGCCCAGACCGTGTTGTTGTACGCCTGGCCGCCCGCGACATAGAGTCCCGCCTGCGTTGCATCCCAGCCGACATAGGTGGTGTCGCAGCGGTTGTTCGAGAGGAGGCAATTGCGCAGCGTGCCACCGGCCACGTAGGCGCCGGCACCCGGGTAATCAGTGAAAACATTGGCATCCGACTTGCGGCCATTGCCTGTGTTGTTGGTGATGATGCAGTTCTCGACGAGCCCCGCGTCGATGTAGACCGCCCCCCCCGAACTCGTGTAGCAGCGGCGGATCACCGAGTCGCGCAGCACCGCCGTGGTGCCGCTCACGTAGGCGCCGCCGCCATGTCCGTCGATGCAGCCGGAGATGAGCAGCCGTTCCGCCGTGCCGCCGGTGATGTAGAGTCCGCCGCCGAAACGGTCGCCACCCGAGTGTGTGGCGGCGTTGAAATTACTGATGACAGAATCGCAGAACATCCCGCCTGAAACTCGCACCGCTCCCCCGCCAGTGCCGTTCTCATAGCCGTTGTCGGCGAAGGCAACGCAGTTGGAAACCAGTCCCTCGTACAGCCAGATGGCGCCGCAGTTGCCGATGTACCCCGCACGGGTGTTCTTGATGGCGACGTTGCGGAGACGCGATTTCGCGTGGTTGATCTTAACCACGGGATGCAGCGTATTCAGTCCGTCGAAAACCGCCTTGCAGGCGGGGTTGGTACCGGCGAAATCGATTGGCTGGGAGAGATCCGCCGTGAAGACATCGGTGTCCATCGCCTTGTAATGGCCGTCCGCGACCCAGATCCTGCCCGGCGTCTCCTCGGTGGCATAAACCGCGCCGACCGCCGCGTTCCAGTTGCTCGTCGCCCGCTCCCAGGTGTCGAAGGGCCAGGTGCCGGAACCGTGCTCCGAGACATGGACGACGGGAGACCTGATTACAACGAGCGCCTCGCGGGTCACGTCGCCGGTGGTGTTCTCCTCCGAGTCCGTCACCCGGAGCGTGATGTCGTGGCTACCGTAGCCGAAGAGGTGGCTGTACGTGGGGGCGCTCGTCTCGTACAGGACGCCGCCGATGAGCCAGCCGTAAGTGTAAGGGGCGGTGCCACCCACGACGGTCGCGGTGAGCGTGACCCAGATGTCGCCCCCGCCCGAGGTGACGTCGGCGTCGAACGACGCCACCATCATCCCCGAGAAGTCCATTTCGTAGCAGCCTAAATCGTACTTTTCGCCGATCGGACGCGCAAGACCGCGCAGGTCGGTTGACACCGCCGTGATCACCATGCCCGTGTCGATGCACGGCGAACCGTACATCAGCGTGAAGTCACCGCTCGCGGGCGCGGCGATCTTCGCGTCGTCGCCAAGTAGGTTGCCCGTTCCGGTGATGGGTGTGCGGAAGAACGAGTACCTCGCTGTGCCGCTCGTCTTGTAGACATCGTTCGCCGCCACGCCGTCCTTGCCGAGGAAAATGCAGTTTCGCACCGTGCCGCCCGTCTGGTAGAGCTCGTCGCAGCGCGTCGACGAAGCTGAGGTGTTGTACGCGATCGTGCAGTTCTCGACAATGCCGTTGTTCATGGCGATGCCGCCGCCGCCAGCCCCGCTGTAGCCGATTCCTGGACTGCCCATGGAATTCGCCTTGTTGTTGACGACGAGGCAGTTCCGCAGCGTGCCGCCGGAGACACGCACGCCGCCGCCGCCATTGCCAGAGGTGTTGTTGGTAATGATGCAGTGGGTAACGAGCCCCGCGGCAAGTCCCACGCCCGCGCCGCCGCAGACACCGCCCGAGTTGTTGCGGACGATGCAGTTGGAGACGATTGCGCTTGAATGGTGGATGGAGAAGCCGCCACCATAGCCGCCGGTGTTGCCCGAGAAGAGGCAGTTCGCCACGGTGACGGCGGCATGGATCTGTAGTCCACCGCCCGGACGATCCTCGCCCGATTGGGTGAGCGTGCCGTTCAGGAACTTCGTGTCCCAGATCGAACCGCCGCGGATCGTCGCGTTGCCGCCGAAATTGCAGTACCCGAGCGAAATAACGCAATTGGTGACAAGCCCCGCCATCATGTGGAGCGACGCGCCGTATTGCGAAGACTGGTTGAGGCGCCCGTTGGAAACCGTGATCCGCTCCAGGACGGCTCGCGGATGGAAGATGTACATCGTCATGATCTTGCGGTCGGCATTGAACTTCGCTTCGCCTGCTGCCGGGCCCACGACATTCACCGGCTTGTTGACCAGCAACCATGGTGTAAAAGTGCCGGAGACGTCGCTGCCGGTGTATTTCCAGGTTCCCGCCGCGACATTGACCGTGCCCTGCACGGTATCGTCCGCATAGACGGCGTCGAACGCGTCCTGCAGATGCTTCGCCGCCTTCGCCGCCGTGTCATAGGGATGGATCGCCGCGCCGTTGGTGGCGACGTAGGCGGTCGCGGCGCGCGCGCTGATTTCGAGCTGCGCCAACTTGTCGCCGCAGGTGAGCTTGACGACGTAGTTGCTCGGATTCGCGAAGGTGAATTCCGGTTCCGCCAGAGTCGAGGTCGAGGGCGTCCCGCCGTCCCCGAAGGTCCAGGCGTAGGACGACGCCCCTTCGCAATGCGCCTTGAACCGGACGACGAGCGGCGCCAGACCGACCACCTTGTCGGCCTCGATCCAGCAGTCGCCCGATGCGAAATGGACGGATGCGTTGAGTTCCGTGGAGCCGTTCACCGGGGGACACTGGAAGGCGCTGTTCTCGACGGTCACGCCGGCCGCCACCGCAAC
>CAZYRQ010000039.1:0-11870 GCA_964649455.1 uncultured Lentisphaerales bacterium | reverse complement strand
CGGCCAGCGCCTCTTCCAGCGTGAGTTGGCGCGCCTCCCCGCCATCCGGCGCGCCTTGAAGCAACGACGGAACACAGAGCAGCAGCCCGAGAGTCCAAATCCGTGTCATGACATGATGGCTCCGAAAGCGATCCCCGTCAGCGTCGACATGACCACCACCAAACCGACGAATGTCAACGTCTTCTTCGGCCCGAGAATCGAGTTGATCACCAGCATGTTCGGCAGCGAAAGCGCGGGGCCGGCCAGCAGCAGCGCCAGCGCCGGGCCCTGTCCCATCCCGCTGTCGAGGAGTCCCCGGAGGATCGGCACCTCGGTCAGCGTGGCGAAGTACATCAGCGCACCCGTGATCGAGGCGAAGAAGTTCGTCCAGACCGGCCAGACGGTGCTCAACCATCCAGGCATGTCAGCCCCGTCGCGCCCCAGAAGCGTCAACAGGGCCGATGGCGAATCGCCGACGAGCGCCCGAATCCAGATATTGGGCACGATCCCGGCATCGGTCGCTTCCGGGCTGCCGAGAAATAAACCCGCTGCCAGCACGCCACCGAACAACAGCGGCAGAATCTGCTTCGCAAACCCCCAAGTCTGATCACGCCAGTCCTTCAGTTCCGCCCCGCCGAAGAACGTGAGACCGGCTAATCCAGCCGATGCGGCCGCGAACGCGGCCACGGGATACCCCGGAAACGCGATGGTAAGGACCAGCGCCGGAACCGCCGCCAAAAAAATCCAGGCCAGCCGCACCTTGAAGAATCGCCACAGGCAAGCGCCCATGAGCACCGCGAAGAGCGCCGTGACGACCCATTTGGCGTGGTAGATCGCGTACCAGACGCCCTCCTGTTCCATTGGCTTGCCCCAGTTGGCAAACACCAGGATGCCGACCATCGAGAAGAAGTACAACGCCACTTGCCACAGGGGACGGTCGCCTTTCTCGTCATCGCCCAGATACACGTCCTGCGCCTGCGCGGCCTTGGCTCGCTCCTCCTTGAGGAAGATCAAATGCATCAGTAGACCGATGACGACGCTGAACACGACCGCGCCGATGGCCCTCGCCACGCCCAGTTGCCATCCCAGCACCCGCGCCGTAAGGACGATGGCCAACACGTTGATCGCCGGTCCGGAGTAGAGGAACGCTACGGCGGGGCCAAGCCCGGCACCACGCATGTAGATGCCGCCGAACAGGGGAAGCACCGTGCAGGAGCAGACGGCGAGGATCGTGCCGGACACCGAGGCGACGGAATAGGACAGCCACTTCGACGCCTTCGGCCCGAAGTACTTCATCACGGCGTTCTGGCTTACGAAGACACCGATGGCCCCGGCGATGAAGAAGGCCGGAACGAGGCACAGCAACACATGCTCCCGCGCGTACCACTTGGCCAGCTTGAAGGCCTCGATGATGGCGCCCTGGAAACGCGCCGCCTCGACCGGCAGGTAGTAGAGCACCAGAAATAGGCCAACCAGCCATCCGAGGTTCTTCAGTTCCTTGCGATTGCCGTCGCTCATGGCTCAGTCGCCTTTCCGCCGTTGGCCACATCCGTCTGGCGCTTCGCTTCCGCGCGGATCACGCCCATGGCGCAGTCGAACATGTTGAGGACACAGGGCGTCAGCAGCCGCAGGTAGCACCTCACGCCGTCCCGCCGCTCACCGACGATGCCAACATTCCTGAGTTCGGCGACGTGCCGGGAGAGCGTGGACTTGTTCATGGGGAACATGGGCTGCAGTTCACAGATGCAGCGCTCGCCACGGCTCAACTCGTCCACGATCTTCAGGCGCACCGGACTGGCCAGCGCCTTCATCACCCGCGCCCGCGCTTTCAGTTCTTCTGGGTTCATGGCGGGCTACTATACAGCATTGTTGCGCAACTACGCAACTATTATTTCCGTTTGTCCGAAAAAGTTGCTGATTTTTTGGGGACAAATGAACCACCTGTTTCCGATGTGCACCATGCCAGCAAGCCAATACGGGATAGCGTCGAGAGCCGGATCGGCAGCCATCCGGTGGGGTAGGGGGTGCCGATCCCGCACTCCCGCACTTTCCCTCACGCCCCCGTCAACGCCAGCATCTCCGCCCGCACCGTCCTCCAGTTCTCCCCGTTCAACCGCGCCGCCAGCGCCTTCTGCGTCTCCGCTTACACGGCCCGCCGACTCCCCGGCCGACAGCGCCCGCACCCCGTCGCCGCTCCCCATAACGCTGGGCAGAGCACCCGCTGCGTCTGCGGCCCCGAGTTCGGCCGTTTCACCGACAACAGGAAGACGTCATCGCCCTCAACGTCAGCCATCCGGATCCCCCAGGACATGATCGCGACGGCAGGTTCTCTCGATCAGTTCGCGGAGGCAGCCTTGATCTCGTCCCAGGCCCTGATGTAGAGGGCATTGTGGGGGCCGAGGTCGCGGATGGCCTCCGAGCGCGCCTGAACCGCCGCAGGGAGGAAGATGGTCTCGTCGCCGCGCGTCTCCTCGTCGAGCAGCTCGTAGGCGGCCACGTTGGGGCAGAGGTAGAACACGAAGGCGATGTTCTTGGCCGCCACGGCGGGGGCGTGCAGGAAATCGATGAACGCGTGCGCCAGAACGACCTCGCGCGCGTCGCGCGGAATCACCATCTCGTCGCAGGCCAGCGAAACACCCTCCTTCGGCGGGGCGTAGGCGATGTCGTCGTTCTCCTCCATCACCTGGCAGATGTCGCCGTTGTAGCCGTGCACCACGAGGAACTCGCCGGAGGCGATGCCGTTCTTGTACTGCTCGTTCTCGAACTTGGCGAGGTTGCGCTTCCAGCGGATGACGACATCGCGCGCCGCGGCGATCTCCTCCGCGTTGGTGGTGTTCAAGCTGAAGCCGAGGAACTTCAGCCCGGCCCCGATCGTCTCGCGCATGTCGTTGAGCATGGTCATGCGTCCCCGGTAGGATTCCCGGTCCAGCATGCCCCAGGTGGGCTCGAAGTCCGGGCAGCGGCTCTTGCGGTAGGCCAGGCCGGCATGGCTGATCATGTAGGGCACGCTGTAGGTGAAGGCGGGATCCGCCACGATGCCCATGTAGGCCGGATCCAGGTGCCGGATGTTGGGCAGCCGCGCGTGCTGGAGGGGTTGCAGCATCCCCTGGTCGCGCATGATGCCGACGATGTAGCTGCTCGGGAAGATCAGATCGTAGCCGGTGGCGCCCGCCTTGAGCTTGGCGAACATCGCCTCGTTCGAGTCGAAGGTGTCGGTCACCACGCGGCAGTGGTTCTCGCGCTCGAACTGGCGGACCAGTTCGGGGCTGATGTAGTCGGCCCAGTTGTAGAGGTGCAGCACCGGCTTGGAGGGGCCGCAGCCCGCCACGGCCGCCGCCAGCGCCAGGACCGCGAACATGTGCGTGATTGTCCGGATTCTCATGTGTTCTTCTCCTCTGTCAGGCGTTGCGCGAGCAGCACCACGCCGAAGGTCACCACCAGCAGCAGCGTCGACAACGCGTTGATCACGGGCGTCGCGCCGTGCTTGATCATGCTGTAGACCCGGATCGGGAGCGTCGTCGCGCCCGGCCCGGCCACGAAGAAGGTGATCACGAAGTCGTCGATCGAGAGCGTGAAGGCGAGGAGGGCGCCGGCCAGGATGCCGGGCGCCAGCAGGGGCAGCAGGACGCGCCGCAGGCAGATCCAGGTGCCGGCGCCCAGGTCGTGCGCGGCCTCGACCAGCGTGAAGTCGAAGTCCTGCAGCCGCGCCAGCACGACCATCGCCACGTAGCTGATGCAGAAGGTCACGTGCGCCAGGAAGACCGTGAAGAGGCCCAGCGGCACCTTCAGGCCGATGAAGAGCAGCAGCAGGCTGATGCCCATGAGGATCTCGGGCACCACGAGGGGCGTGTAGATCAGCACGTGGTGGACGCGCTGCAGCCGCGTGTCGAAGCGGTGCAGCGCGAAGGCCGCGCAGGTGCCGATGACCGTCGCGCAGAGCGTCGCGCCGAGCCCCACGGCCAGCGAGTTGCGCACGGCGTACCAGATCTCGCGCTCGTGCAGGAGCTTGGCATACCACTTGAGCGAGAAGCCCCCCCAGGAGCCGGCGAAGCGCGAGGCGTTGAAGGAGTCGACGACCAGCACCGCGATCGGCAGGTAGAAGAAGAGCAGGATCGCGAGCGTGGTCAGCAGGGGCACGCGGCTGGTCTTCATACGCGCACCCCCTGGACGCCGCGCGACGGGGCGCCGGAGCGGGTTCTGCCGAAGACCACCGCCAGCAGCGGGCCGAGCACCGCGACGGTCAGCAGGGCCGAGAGGGCGCAGGCGTGCGGCAGGTTGCGGTCGCCGAAGGTCCGCTGGGCGATCTTGTTGCCGATCATCTCGCTCTCCGTCCCGCCCACCATGTCGGGGATGACGTAGGAGCCGAGCGCCGGGATCAGCACGACCAGCACGGCCGTGCCGATGCCGCGCGCGATCCCCGGGAGGAAGACGCGGGTGAAGGCGCGCCAGCGCGTGGCCCCCAGGTCCATGGCGGCCTCGAAGAGCTGGAAGTCGAACTTCTCCGCCGCGGCGAAGACCGGCAGGATGGCGAACGGCAGGTGGCTGTAGACCATGACGAGCAGGACAGTCGCGGACGTGTAGAGCAGCATCGTGTCGGGGCCGATGAGGCCCAGGGCCAGCAGGCCATGGCGGATGAAGCCGTCGGGATGCAGCAGGTGCTTCCAGGCGAAGACGCGCACCAGGAAGCAGATCCAGAAGGGCACGACGGTCAGCAGCACCAGCGTCTGCCGCCACGTATGGCGCGTCCGCGCCATGTAGTAACCCATCGGCACCGCGAGCGCGACGCAGATCAGCGTCGTCAGGAAACTCAGCGCGAGTGTCCGTCCGATGATCGCCGGGTAGCTGGGGTTGCCGAGGCCCCGGAGCGTGCCGAGCGTCCAGCCCGCCCCCATGCCGCCGTAGCCGTCGGAGGGCTTGAAGGCCATGGCCAGCACCAGGAGGGTCGGAATCAGAAAGAGCAGCGTCAGCCACAGGAACGAGGGGAGCGTGACCCCGATTTCGCGCCACCGGCGGCTCATGCCTGGCGCGCCTCCGCCGCGTTGTCGGCAGGTTGGATGGGCTCGGATGCGCCGATCCCCCGTTCTTCCAGGGGCGCATAGTCGTCGAGCATATAGCCGCTGTCGGCATCCCACCAGAGCCAGACCTCGTCGCCCCAGCGGATCGGCTTCTCGTCGAGGTGGTAGCGCCGGTGCTGCTGGTAGGTCGAGAGGCGGCGGTCGCCGACGCGCACCCAGAAGCGCGTGTGGTTGCCGGCGTAGATGATGTCCTCGACCCGCGCGCGGAGCACGTTGAGCCGCGCATCCTGCTGCGGCGGATCGACGGTCACGTGGAACTTCTCGGGCCGCAGGCTGAGGTTGACGCGGTCGCCGGGCGCCTTCTGCTTGTCGTTGTAGCAGAGGATGTCGCCCAGTCCCCCGACCCTGACCCGGCAGTAGTCGGGCACGGGCAGTTCCGCCACGGCGCCGTCGAAGAAATTGGTGTCGCCGATGAACGAAGCCACGAAACTCGTCCGGGGCGCCTCGTAGACCTCGGCCGGAACGCCGATCTGCTCGATCCTGCCCCCCTGCATGACGGCCATGCGGTCGCTCAGGCTCATCGCCTCGCCCTGGTCGTGGGTGACATAGAGGAAGGTGATCCCGACCTGGTCGTGGATCAGGTCGAGTTCGAGCAGCATGCGCTGGCGCAGTTTCAGGTCGAGCGCGGCGAGCGGTTCGTCGAGCAGCAGGACGCGCGGGCGGTTGATCAGCGCGCGCACGATCGCCACGCGCTGCTTCTGGCCGCCGCTGATCTGGTGGGGGCGCTGGTCGGCCTTGTCCTCCATCTGGATCAGCTTGAGCATCTGGTTGACCGCCGCATCGATCTCGTGACGCGGCTTGCGCGCCACCCGCAGGCCGAAGGCGATGTTTTCGCGGACGCTCAGGTGTGGAAAGAGGGCGTAGTTCTGGAAGACGGTGTTGACGCTGCGGTGGTGCGGGGGAAGCTGGGTGATGTCCTGCCCGTCGAGCAGGATCGAGCCGGTGTCCGGCTGCTCGAAGCCGGCCATCAGGCGCAGCAGGGTCGTCTTGCCGCAGCCGCTGGGCCCGAGCAGGGAGAAGAACTCGCCGCGCTTGACGGTGAAGGAGACGTCCTCCACCGCTCGCACCGTTCCGAACCGCTTGGAGACGTGCTTGAACTCGAGAAACTCGTCCATGGCTGCAGGCAGTGAGACCTCCTTTAGGGTGAACGGACTGCGGTTAGAACGCGTAGCCCAGGGTCAACCCGGCGACCAGCGCGTCGGGCGCGTCGTAGCCGCTGGCTTCGGCGGCATCGGAGATGGTCTCGCTGACGAAAGTGGAATAGAGCAGCGAGGCCGTGATCGAAAAGGGCTCCGAGGGACTCCAGATCAGGCTCGCGCCCAGCGTGGCGTCGCCCAGCGCAAACTCGTCGGCATCGTACTGGCTGCGGTGGTAGGCCGCGTTGGCCCAGGCCAGCGAACCCGTGAGCTCCACCGTGAGCGTCTCGGCGATCGCGCGTTCGTAGGCCAGGCCGAAGGCGCTGTAGAGCGCATCGTCGCCATCCACCCCGTACTCCACCGTCAGCGACGGCACTACCTTGAGGTCGGACATCTCGGCATACCCGTAGGCCAGCCGCGTGTTCTCAGGACGCCGCCGCGTGATCGTGCCGTCCGGCAGTTCTTCCTCCTCGTACGTGTTGGGATAGTCGTAGTGCGAATAGCCGAACGAGAAGGCGAACGGCGCGAGATCGAACGAGTAGGAGAGCGTGTAGTCGACCTCCGTGAAGGCCGGCGCCTCTTCCGAATAGTTGTCGGTGAAGTCGTAGTTGCCCCAGACGTTGAAGCCGAAACCGAACGACTCCAGCGTCAGCGAGGGCTGGGCGACCGGCTCGTCGTTGATCAGCATGCCGTGCCAGAGGTAGCCCGTCAGGAAGCTGAGTTCCGCCGAGCCTGTCAGCCAGACGCCCGACGCTTCGTCTTCGGCCACGGTCTCCGCCACCTCCTGCGCCACTGCCGCCGTCAGCATGCCGGCCAACACCAGACCGCAACCCAGCCCCCGCGTGATCTTCATGGTCAGCACTCCGCTCGGCCGCACGACGCTGCATCTCATGCGGCAAATCCCGGGAAAACCAGAACCGTCCAACCGCGCCCGCGCGCAGACTGGCGATCCCCGACGCAGGCAAACATAGAGAACCCGGGCGCACGGGTCAAGAAGAAGCCGATCCAAGCCGATCCAAAGGGTATTTTTTTCCGCTGGAATTTTTTTTGGATTATTTTTTTTCGTTTGCGCTGGGGGGGGGGGGGTAAACTATTATTCGGAATGAGTTCAAACGCTTTTTGTTGTCCGCCACGAGCAGGGGATACTTCACACGGAGAAAATCACATGAGAAGCCAGTTTTATCGTTCGTTTTCCCTGGGTCTGCTCCTGGCGTTGTTGCTTTCGGCGTCCGCGTCGGCCGCCGAGGATCTGACCACTTGGGCACACCGGTCTTCGCTGGTCTTTTCCGGCTACACAGGCACGGGCGCCCTCACGAACTTTCCGGCGCTGGTTCGTCTCGGCGAAGGGATCGGCGGATTCTCCTATGACGCGTGCCGCGCCGACGGCGGCGACATTCGTTTCTCGCTGCACAACGGCACCCCCCTGAATCAGGAGTTGGCCGTCTGGAATCCGGAAGGGGTCTCCGAATTCTGGGTGCGGATTCCCGTGCTCGCCGGGACGCAGACCGCCATCGCCGTCCACTGGGGCCGCCCCGAGGCGGCCGCCCCGGCCCCGGCCCATGCACGCCAGACATGGTCGCCGGACTACGTCGGGGTCTGGCATCTGGATGAAACCGGCGCCTTCGTGCGGGACAGTTCCTCCCGGCAGAGCTTCGGCGCCGCGAGCAGCAACTCGCTTCCGGCAAGCGGCGCATCGGGACAGGCGCGTGTCTTTGATCCTGCCACAAAAACGTACGCCAGAATCGCTTCCTCCCCCGTCCTGTTCCCCTCCAGCCTGACCTACGAGTGCTGGTTCAAGCGTGCGGCCGGCGCCACCGTCAACGGGGTGCTGATGGGCAACTTCTACGACTGGAACAACGGGCTTTTCCTCTGTGTGACGCCGGACGGCAAGTTGATGGCGCGATACAGCAATGGGGCAGTAACCATCACGCCCGCACCGCTGATCACGGCGGAGATCTGGCACCATGTGGCCCTGACCTTCTCCGGCGGAGCCACCCGCGTCTTTCTGGATGGTGCCCAGGTCTATTCAGCGACGGACAAGACCGTCAACTGGCACCCCAGCCGTCCGGACATGCTGCTGGGCTGGGTCAATCCCTCCGACACCACCTATAAGACCTACTACTTAAACGGTGCGTTGGACGAGGTGCGGATGTCCAGCAGCGCCCGTCCGCCGGACTACGCGGCGGCCGTCTTCCGGAACGTGGCCTCGAACGCCATCTTCCAGGCCTTCACGGATACACCGGCGGGAACGCTCACCATTGCCGGAAACCTGGAGACGCCTTTCGCGGCGACCCCGCCGTACGGAGTGACGGGCGGCTATTCGTCCGGCGATCCCCTTTCCTGCAGCGCCCCGGCCGCCTATGACGATGCGACCACCGGCACGCGCTACGTCTGCACGGGCTACACGGTTCATGCCGATGGCGCGCTGCTGACCCAGGACTCCGGAACCAGCTACAGCGGAACCTTTCCTGCCGGCGTCCGCACGGTCACCGTCACCTGGCTGTGGACCCGCAGCTACCAGATGACCTTCTCCGCCGGGGACAACGGAACGGTCTCGCCCGCGGGGTCGGCCTGGTACCCGGAAGGGACAAACGTCACCGTCACGGCCTCCCCGACGAATGCGTTGCTCCACAGCTTCTACGCCTGGGCGGGGAACTGTCCGACAACCCGAATCTTCAATGCCAGCGTGACGCTTCCCGCCGACCAGTCGCGGACGCTCTCGGCCGCCTTTGGGCTGAGCTATTTCGTCAAGACAAACGGCAACGACAGTGCGGACGGGCGCTCGATCGCCACGGCCAAGCTCACGCTCCAGGCGGCCATCGACACCGCGGCGGCAGGCGACACGGTCTGGATCGACGACGGCACCTACACGTTCACCAGCGGCGACTATGGCGCCGTCATCTCCAAGAGCCTCGCGATCCGCTCGCGCAACGGGGCGGAGGCTGTGATCTTGAGCGGCAACGACGCCCGCCGCCTCCTGAACCTGAATGCGCCGGGGGCCGTAGCAGTCGGCCTGACGCTCAAAAATGGCTATTCAATCAGCAGCCAATGGAACCTCCCCAGCGCCGTGCTGCTCACGCGCGGCCACCTGTTGGACTGCGTGCTCGACGGCAACCGCGGTACCTCCGCCAACAACGACGCGATCCGCTTGGTCTCGGGCTGGATTTCCGGATGCGTGATCCGCAATGGGCGCACCACCGGGACCAGCGGCGGGCGGAACGCATCCATCGGCCTGTTGGGGGAGGGGTTGGTCGAAGACTGCGTGATCACCAACAACGCGCATCGGAAAAACGGCTTTATCGGAGCCGCCGTCTATTTGGAGAACGCACGCAGCGTGGTCCGCAACAGCCTGATCGCGGGCAACACTTCGCTGGACACGGCCGGCAACACGGCCAAGGGAGCGGGCGTCTACTTTGCCGCCGCGGGACGCACCGAAAACTGCAGCATTGCGAACAACCGCGTCAACGGGTTCGGCGGCGGAGTCTACATTGCCGGCGGCCTGCTCCCCATCCTCGTCGACAACATCGTTTCGGGCAACAGCGCCACGGCGGGCGGCAACGACATCTACGGCCAGAAGTCGCTCTTCGGCTACAGTTGCTCCGCCGATCTGGCCAACGGAGAAGGCGGCAACACGAGTGCCGATCCGCGCTTCACGGACGCGGCGTCCGGTGACTTCCGGCTGGAAAGCATCTCGCCCGCAAGGAACACGGGGTACAACCTGCTGTGGAACGACCTGGCGACCGCGACGGACCTGGGCGGCATGTCGCGCGTGGCGGAGGTCCGGGTGGACATGGGCGCCTATGAATTATCGCCAACCGGCGAGGAACCGCTGGCCTGCACCTTCCTGGCCGAACCGACGACCGGACTGATCAGTCTGACACCGACGTTCACGGCCTCGGTTGGCGGCAATACCAGCGGCCTGATTTACACGTGGCGTTTCGGCGACGGCGCCATCACCAACGGACCGGATCTGGGAACCGTCGCCCACACCTACGCGCCCGGCTACTACACGGTGACGCTGGCCGTGACAAACGCCTTGAACCAGCATGCGGAAGTAGCGGACGTCGACTTGATCAAGGTCATACCCCAGACCGCCTACGTCGCCACGAACGGCCTGCACATTGCTCCCTTCGTCTCGTGGACGCAGGCCGCGACCAACGTCGAATCGGCCGTCGCCGTCGGCTCGCCCGAAGTCGAGGTCGCGGCCGGCCGCTTCGAGGTCCCCGCGGGCGTCAATCTGGCGCTGACCCGCGCGGTACACGTCCGGGGGGCGGGACCGGGCCGGACGATCCTGGATGCCAAAAGCAAGAAGTCCGCACGCATCTGGATGACGCACGCAAACGCGGTGCTCGAAGGCATGACCTGCCGCGGCGGAAACGCGGACTGGAACATCGGGGCGATCCTCGACCTGGACAACGGCACCGTGACCAACTGCGTGTTCACGGAATGCGCCACTGTCAACAGCGGCGCCATCCGCATGACGCTGGGCCGCATGAGCGACTGCGTAATCCGCAACACCACCAGCCTCGCCACAATCAACCAGACTACCTGGGGTGTCGGGCTCCATGTCCTGGGCGCCGGACGGGTCGAGCGCACGATTGTCACGAACAACGTCTGCGCCAATTACCGTTCCAACGGCGCCGGCATACGCGTGGACACCGCCGGCGGCGCCGTTATCCGCAACTGCCTGATCGCCTCCAACCACAACGTGCCGCCGGCCGCGAATGAAGTCGCGGGAGGCGCCGGCATCTATCTCGGTGTCGCGGCTACGGTCGAGAACTGCACGATCACGGCCAACCAGACGGGAGGCAGCGGCGGTGGACTATACGTGGGCAACGCGTCCGCCACACTGCGCAACAACATCATTTTCGCCAACATCGCCACGAACAGCCATTACGCCTCGCCCAAGCAGGATGTCCACGATGCGACCGGTACGGCCCTGTTCACGGCCTGCTGCTCGTCCGATCTGTCCGGCAGCGGCAATGGCAACCTCGCGGTGGATCCGCGCTTCAAGGATGCCGGCGCAAGGGATTATACACTGAACAGCCGCTCCCCCTGCATGAACAAGGGCATTGATGCCGAATGGATGACGGCCGAGGCCATCGACCTCGCCGGCAACCCCCGCATCCGCGAGCGCAGACCGGACATCGGTTGCTACGAGGGGCTGTCTCCCGGCGGTACGCTGCTGCTGTTCCGATGAGGCTTTGGCCTCCACTTTGGACTGAACTCCACTTTGTAACTCCACTTTGGACTCCACTTTGGACTTGCCAGTGCGTCGGTGCTTTAGGTAAGATCATCGCTTCACTGGAGATAGAAGCACATGGCAGTCACGATTAGACTCAGCCGGACCGGCTGCAACAATGCGCCGTCGTACCGCGTGATGGTGGCGGACTCCCGCTCGCCGCGCGACGGACGGTTCATCGAGATCGTCGGATCCTACGACCCCAAGCGCAAGGGCGAGAACTACACCCTGGATCTAGACCGCATCGGCTACTGGCAGGGGCAGGGCGCAAAGGTCTCCGAGACCGTCGCCAGCCTGCTGCGGCGCGCCCGCAAAGCCGCCCCCGCCGCTGCCGCCGCCGAGGCGTGACTGGCCGGGTGCCGCTGTGAGCGCTGAACCGCTAAAGATCGACGTCGTCACGCTCTTTCCGGCGATGTTCAAGGGGTTCAGCGAGGAGAG
>CAZYRQ010000038.1:0-11924 GCA_964649455.1 uncultured Lentisphaerales bacterium | reverse complement strand
AGGCCGCCCGCCTCACCATGCGCCCCGCTCACACCCCTGAGACTGACCCATTACTGTACGGCGACGCTGACGGTGGACGGGCTGCCGACGCCTCTGCTATGATGGGCGGGATGAACACGCGGATCGAAAACTTCCTGCGCGCCAACGGGCTCGACGAGCGCGCGCGCGACAGCGACCGGCTGCTGGCCGGCTTCGCCGCCGAGATGGCCGCCGGCCTGGCCGGCGCGCCCAGCTCGCTGCCCATGATCCCCGCCTACCTGTCAGCCGACCGCCCGGTGCCCGCCGACCGCCCGGTGATCGTGCTCGACGCGGGCGGCACCAACCTGCGCGTGGGCGTCGTCCAGTTCGACGCCGCCGGCACGCCGCACATCTCGCAGTTCTCGCGCCACAAGATGCCCGGCGCGTCGGCGCCGATCTCGGCGGACGCCTTCTTCAACACGCTGGCCGACCTGCTGATGCCGGTCATCGGGGCGGCGGAGGCGATCGGCTTCTGCTTCTCCTACCGCGCCGAGATCACCCCGGACGGCGACGGGCGGCTGCTGCGCTGGAGCAAGCAGATCCAGGCGCCGGAGGTCGAGGGCCGGCTGGTCGGAACCGAGGTGGCGCAGCGTCTCGCGGCGCGCGGCCACCGGCGCCGGATCACCGTGCTGAACGACACGGTCGCCGCCCTGCTGGCCGGGCGTAGCGCCGGCATGGCGCGCCGCTACAGCACCTACGCCGGCTACATCCTCGGCACCGGCACCAACACGGCCTATGTCGTGCCCCACGGAGTGATCGGCAAGCTGAAGGGGCTCGACCCCCGCGGCCAGATGATCGTCAACATCGAGTCGGGCGGCTTCGGCCTCGCCCCGCGCAGCCGCTTCGACGAGCAGTTCGACGCCACCACGCGCGATCCCGGCGCCTACGCCTTCGAGAAGATGATCTCCGGCGGCTATCTCGGCGGACTGGGGCTCACGGTTCTGAAGGCCGCCGCACGCGAAGGCCTCCTCGCCGCAGCGGCGGGCGCGGCGCTCCTCGGCTGGCGCAGCCTGGAGAACAAGGATCTGGACGACTTCTGCGACAACCCCTTCCTGCCGGCGGGGCCCTTCGCCGCCCTGCCGCTGACCGAGGACGACCGGCGCGCCATCCAGGCGCTGGGCGGCGCCCTCTACCGGCGCGCCGCCTGGCTGGCGGCCGTCAACCTGGCGGCCGTGATCCTCGCGGGCGGCGGCGGGCGCGACCCGCTCTATCCGGTCTGCGTCAACGTCGACGGCTCGACCTTCTACCGCACCCGGTCGGTCGCCTTCCGCTCGCGCCTCGAGGCGCACCTGCGGGCGATCCTGGAGCCGCGCGGCATCGCCTACGAACTCGTCGGCGTCGACGACGCCCCCGTGATCGGGGCGGCCGTGGCGGGTTTGACACGCTGAAGAAAGTACCGGTCTTCCAGTCATGCTGACGATTCTCATCAGTGCGCTCGCGGGCCTTGGTCTCGGCCTGGGCCTCTTTTTCGGCGATGCCGCCCACTGGGGCTGGTGCGTGTTCTGGGCCCTGCTGGGCTTCGGCGCCTGCCAGGCCGCGGCGGGCCTGCTGCTGCGCGGGCGCGTCAAGCGCCTCATGGACGGCGTGCAGGGCACGCTGGCGGCCGGCCAGAAGCGGCTCCAGGCGCGGGTCAACCAGTGGCAGCTGCGCCCGCCGGGGAGCCTGAAGCAGGCGCAGATCGAGCTCGAGCGCGAGCAGCGCGGCTTCCTGCAGCAGGCGCTCGGCCAAACGGAGGCCTTCGGCCCCTACTACCGCTGGAGCCCGCTGCTGCGCCGCCAGGTCAACACCCTGCGGATGCAGTTGCACTACCAGATGAAGGACTACGCCGAGGTCGATCGCCTCCTGCCGTCGTGCCTCTTCCTCGATCCCCTGACGGCCGCCATGCGGCTCGCGCGCATGCATGTGCGGAAGGAAGAGGGGCTCGACCGCTTCTTCGAGAAGCAGGCGGCGCGGCTGCGCTACGGGCAGGGGGCGGTGCTCTACGCGCTCTACGCCTGGATCGCCCTGCAGCGCAACGACATCGACCTCGCCCACAAGACCCTCATCCGCGCGGCGTCCAGGATGGAGAACGAGACCATCAAGCGGAACCTCGAGCACCTGGCGAACAACCGCCCCCGGCAATTCTCCAACGCCGGGCTCGGCGACGAGTGGTACGCGCTGGGCCTCGAGGAGCCCCGCGTGAAGACCCAGCGGGTGCGCGGCCCGGGCGGCCGGCCCTTCTAGCACGAGCCAGCCCGGCGGAGACGAGACATGTCAGCATCCCCACGCGGTCCCAGCGAGAAGATCACCGTCTGCATCATCTGCGGCAACGAGGAGGAGAATATCGAGCGCTGCCTGAAGAGCGTCACCTGGGCCGACGAGGTGCTCGTGGTGGACTCGTTCAGCCGCGACCGCACGCCGGAGATCGCCCGGCGCTACACCCCGCATGTCATCCAGCACGAGTGGCTGGGCTACATCGGGCAGAAGAAGTTCATCGCCGATCTGGCCAAGGGCCCCTGGATCCTCTTCGTCGATGCCGACGAGGAGATCTCGCCGGCCCTGCGGCAGGAGATCGAGGCGCTCTTCTCCCGCCCCCTGCCCCCCGAGATCCACGGATTCGAGTGCCCCCGCCTGGTGCCCTACCTGGGCCGCTGGATCCGCCATGGCGACTGGTATCCCGACACCAAGCTGCGGCTCTTCAAGAAGGCCTTCGGCGAATGCGGCGGCAAGGAGCCGCACGACCGCGTCTACGTCACGGGCGAGGTGCGGCGCCTGCGCGGCGAGCTCTTCCACTACACCTACACGGACATCGAGGACCAGCTCGCCACGATCAACCGCTTCTCGACCATCAGCGCCCGGACCAACGACGCGGAGGGACGCTCGGTCTCCATGCTCGACCTGGTCTTCCGCCCCGTCTTCCGCTTCTTCCGCGGCTACGTGTTCAAGCTGGGCTTCCTCGATGGTGTGCCGGGGCTGATCGTCGCCCGCAACGTCGCCTTCGGCACCTTCGCCAAGTACGCCAAGCTCTGGGAGATCCAGAACGTCAAGCGGAAGAACTCCGACAAGATCGGCGCTCACTCCTCCCCGTAGTCGCAACACGTTATCGGCTACACTTAGTCCCCACACTGGGGCGGTGTCAGTCAACGACCTGGCCACTACGTGTTGCGACGACGTGTTTAGCGACGCCCTGCGTGCCTCCGCATGAACCTTTCGAGGACGATCCACCCGCGTTTGGCCCTCGTTCCATGCGCCACCGCGCGCCCCCCGCCTATGACCAGCCGATTACACCAGGCGCACGGGAACGCCTGCGGCGTTAAGCGCCTGCTTGAGCCGGGCGATGGTGGTCTCGCCGGTGTGGAGCAGGCCGGCCACGATGGCGGCGTCGGCATGGCCCTCAGTATAGGCGGCGCGCAGGTGGTCCGCGCCGCCGGCGCCGCCGGAAGCCACCACCGGCACGGGGACGGCGTCGGCGATCCGGCGCGTGAGCGCGAGGTCGAAGCCCGCGCGCGTGCCGTCGGCATCGACGGAATTGACGACGATCTCGCCCGCGCCGAGGTCGGCGGCGCGGCGCGCCCACGCGACGGCATCGAGTCCCGTGCGCACGCGGAAGCCGCGGGTGGTCACCTCGTAGCCGGACGGGAAGCGGGCACGGTCGGGGTGCGCGGCGGGATCCATGCCGAGCACGATGCACTGGGCGCCGAAGGCGCGCGCACCCTCGGCGATGATCTCCGGGCGGGCGACGGCGAGGGAGTTGACGGAGACCTTCTCGGCGCCGGCGAGGAGCACGCGGGCGATGTCGTCGAGCGTGGCGATGCCGCCGCCGACGGCGAAGGGGATGCGCACGGCGCGCGCGACCTCGCGCACCATGCCGATGTCGATCGGGCGTTGTTCGGCGGACGCGGTGATGTCGTAGAAGACGAGCTCGTCGCAGCCGTCGGCGTAGTAACGGGCGGCCAGCGCGACGGGATCGCCGAGGTCGATGTTGTTGGCGAACCGGACGCCCTTGGTGACGCGCCGGTTGATGATGTCGAGGCAGGGGATGACGCGGAAGGCGAGCATGGGGTTCAGGCGGGGGTCGACGGGGGATCGCGGCCGGGCTGCCAGTTCAGGAAATTACGCAGGACTTGCAGGCCGACGGGGCCCGACTTCTCGACATGGAACTGGGTGGCAGCCAGGTTGCCGCGCGCGACCATCGAGGCGAAGGCGCCGCCGGCGTAGTCGGTCAGACCGAGGATGTCGGCGGGGGCGGCGGGGTCGGGGTAGTAGCTGTGGACGAAGTAGAAGTCGCTGTTGCCTGGCACCTCCGCGAGGAGCGGGTGCTGGCGCAGGCACCGCATCTGGTTCCAGCCCATGTGGGGGATCTTGGTGCGCGGGTCGCGGGGGCGGAAGCGCCGCACGCGGCCCGGGAGGAGGCCCAGCAGGCCGACGCCGCCATCCTCCTCGGACGTCTCGAAGAGGATCTGGGTGCCGAGGCAGATGCCGAGGAAGGGGGTGCCGGCGGCGACCGTCTCGCGGATGGCGCGGTCGAGGCCTGTGGCCCGCAGCGTCCGCATGGCGCTGCCGGCGGCGCCGACGCCGGGGAAGAGCACCCGCTCGGCGGCGCGGAGGCGCGCGGGGTCGGCGGTGATCTCGCCAACCGCGCCGAGCGACTCGAGCGCGAGCTGGACGCTGGTGAGGTTGCCGGCCTGGTAGTCGATGATGGCGATCATGGAGCGGCCCGCGTCCGGGACTGCAAACGGAAGGCCGGCGCCCGCCGGGCGCCGGCCTCCAGACTGGCGGGAAGTCCGCCAGGGATCCGCGTCGGCGGACGCCCCTACTTGATGGTGACTTCCTTGCCGGCCGCCGCCGAGCGGTAGATGCCGTCGAGCATCTTCTGGACGGCGAGCCCGTCCTCGCCGGAGGCGTTGAGCGGCGTGCCCTTCAGGCAGCCGTCGACCCAGTTCTTCAGCTTCTCCGTGAAGAGGTTGCCCCAGCCGCCGTCGCCGATGTAGGCCGGCACGGCGTTGACCATCAGGTCGTTGAGGTCCGTGAAGATCGCGGCCGTCTCCCACGAGCAGCCGGCCTTCTCGCCCATGGCCGTGAAGTTCATCACGTCCTTCTCGATGTGGGCGGCGAAGGAGGACTCGATCTGCAGGATGGCGCCGTTGGCGAAGCGGATCTGCCCGATGGCGAGGTCCTCGACGGTGTAGGTCTTGTAGTCCCAGTTCGGCCAGGCGTTGCGGACCGTCGAGGGCTTGTCGCCGAGGTAGGTCCAGATGTTGCCGCTGGCGGCGACGGGCTTCGGGGAGCCCATGAAGGCGTAGGCGCACTCGATGATGTGCACGCCGATGTCGATCATCGGGCCGCCGCCCTGGAGCTTCTTCTGGCCGAAGACGCCCCAGTTGGGGATGCCGCGGCGGCGCAGGGCCTGGCACTTGACGAACATGATCTTGCCGAACTGGCCCTTCTCGCGGGCGGCGCGCAGCGCCATGGTGTTCGGCGTGTAGCGCCACTGGAAGCCGACGCTGAGCTTGACCTTGCTCTTCTTGGCCGCGGCGATCATCTTCTCGCACTCGGCGGGGTTCATGGCCATCGGCTTCTCGACGAAGGCGTGGCAGCCGGCTTTGCAGGCATCGACGACCGGCGCGCAGTGGACGCCGTTCGGGGTGCAGACGTCGACGGCGTCGGGCTTGATCTTCTTCAGCATGACCTTCCAGTCCTTGAAGAGGGCCTCCTTCGGCACGCCCCACTTGTCATGCATGATGTCCAGGCGGTCGGGCTTGATGTCGACGCCGGCGACGATCTCGACCTCGGGGATGTTCTTGTAGGCGGTCAGGTGCGTCTGCGAGATGCCGCCGCATCCGACGATCGCCACGCGCAGCTTCTTGCCCTTGTAGGCCTTGACCGGCCCGTCCATCTTCGTGGATACGCTTTCAGCCATGGTTATGTCCTCGTTCTCCCCAGCCCCACCGAACCAAAGCGGATGCCGGGGAAAATGGTTTGGTTCAAAATAGCACAACCCCCGTTATGCGCCAATCTCAAAAATCTCAAAAAAAATCTCAAAAAAGGTTGTCGCGAACAAATCAAAAAGCCTATACTTGAGCATTGGTTTGGTCATTGTTTGATAAACCTAGCCCCCCAGGAGATGAACACATGCCACGCGCTTACGCCGTCATTGGTTGCCTGTCGCTCGCCGTCGGACTGTCGGTGGTTGCCGCCGAGGCTCCGCTGGAGGATCGCGCGCTGCCCGCGCCGCGCATGGCGGGCGGCAAGCCGTTGCTGACCGCCCTGAAGGAGCGCCAGTCGATGCGAACCTTCCAGCCGCGGCCGCTGCCGACGCAGTTGCTGTCGGATCTGCTCTGGGCGGCGGCCGGCATCAACCGGGCCGACTCCGGCAAGCGCACGGCGCCCTCGGCTCGCAACTGGCAGGAGATCGATGTTTATGTCGTGCTGCCAGAAGGCGCGTACCGGTACGAGCCCCAAGCCAACCTACTGAAGGCCGTCGTGAAAGGCGACTTACGCGCGGTCACCGGCTCGCAGCCGTTCGTCGCCACGGCCCCGGTCAATCTGGTCTTGGTGGCGGATCCGGCCCGGATGAAGGGCGCGTCGGACGGTGACCTGGCGCTCTACTACGGTGCGGACGCGGCCTTCATCAGCCAGAACGTCTACCTCTTCTGCGCCTCGGAAGGGCTGGCGACCGTCGTCCGCGGTCTGGTGGATCGTCCGGCGCTGGCCGCCGCGCTCCACCTGCCCGACACCCTCAAGATCGTCTTCGCCCAGACCGTCGGCTATCCGGCGGAATAGGGCGTCTTCGCCGGCTCAGTCGATCTCCTGCAGGCGGAGCCGCACCTCGCGCGTCTCCTGGTCGCGGCGGCAGGCGAGCGTGGCGCTGTCGCCGGGCTGGAGGCGATCCAGCGCCGCGCAGAGATCCTCGACGCAGGCGATTTTCCGGCCGTTGATGCCGACCACGACGTCGCCGAGCCGCAGGCGGCCGTCGCGGTTCTGCGCCACACCCTTCAGGCCGGCGCCGGCGGCGGCGCCGCCCTCGATGACCGTCAGGATCGCGGCCCCCTCGGCGCCGGCGCGGCGGGTGACGTGGTCGGGCAGCAACTGCACGCCAAGCCCCGCGCGGCTCACCTTGCCGCGGTCGATGAGCTGCGGCACGACGCGCGAGACCGTGTCGGCCGGCACGGCGAAGCCGATGCCCGCGTAGGCGCCGCTGGGACTCAGGATCGCCGTGTTCACGCCGATGAGCTGGCCGCGGGAGTTGAGCAGCGGTCCGCCCGAGTTGCCGGGGTTGATGGCCGCGTCGGTCTGGATGACATCCTGGATGCGCCGCTCGGTCATCGCCATGATCGTCCGCCCCAGCGCGCTCACGACGCCGACCGTCAGCGTCGTGTCGAGGCCGAAGGGGTTGCCAATCGCCAGGACGCTCTGGCCGACCTTCAGATCCCGCGAGGCGCCGACATGCACGGGGACGAGCTTCTCCGCGGGCGCGTCGATCTTCAGGACCGCGAGGTCGTAGTCGGGCGCTGTGCCGACGACCGTGGCCGGGAAGCTCGTGCCGTCGGCGAAGGTCACCGTGATGGCCGTCGCCTGGTGGACGACATGGTAGTTGCTGATGATGTGCCCCTTCCGGTCCCAGACGAAGCCCGAGCCGCTCCCCTGCGGCACCTCGAAGAGCTGGAGCCCGAAGAAGCCCCCGCGCACCAGCGTGCGGTTGACGACCGAGACGACCGAGGGCGAGACGGCCTGGTAGATGGCGATGTTGTTGCGTTCGCCGTCGCGCAGCAGGGCGTCCGCGTCGCCGGCGGCCGTCTTCAGTTCCGGCGCCGTGCCGGGCGCGGGCGCCGCCGGAACGGCAGGCGCCGGGACGGCGGGGGCCTGATCGGCGCGCGTCGGGTTGGCGCCGATCCGCGCGCGCACGGCGGGGGCCACGTTCATCCAGGCGAGCACCAGGAAGACGATCAGCAGCACCAGGGTCAGCCAGGGAAATCTCGATGTCGGTTCCGTCTGCATGCCAGGTCTCCGCCGGTCAGTCAAGCGCGATCTGCACCAGGGTCTCGAGCGTCTCTCCGGGGGCCAGGCGCCGCACCAGGCCGCGCTCCGCCAAGCTGACCTGCCCCTCGGGATACACGTTGGCGGGCTCGAGTCCGGTGACGTACTCCCCCTGTCCCAGCATCCGCCATTGCACGAGCCAGGGCAGTTCGGCCACGCGGTAGCTGACGGAGACCGCGCGCGCGCCGTTCCGCAGCCGCATCGTGGCGAGGCCGTCGGGCCCCGCCGGGATCTCGTGGTAGAAGACCTGCTCGGCAAAGTCCGGAGTCGGCGGGTCGATGAGCATCCAGCGCTCCAGCCCCGCGGCGGCGTGGGCATCCCGCGGCACGACCCGGTGTGGATCCGCCTCGAGCCGGGCGCCGGCATCGACCAGCGGCCAACCCAGGTTGATGTGGTAGAGCAGCAGGCATGGGGCCGGCGTGAAGCCAACGTTCTCGACCGTGTCGCGCACCGTGATGCGGTTGTCGCCCAGGGCCGTGGCGATGGAGCGGCGGAGCCGGAGCTTGGCGCCGAAAACGCGCGTCTCGGCCACCACCCCGGTAATTTCCAGCGCGTAGCGGCCCTCCGCCGTCCATCCGGCGGTGGCGTTGACCTCCTCGGCCGGGAGATGGCTCAGGCGTCCGTGCTGGCCCAGCGGCTCGCCGCCCGCCACGCAGGGTGTACCGACATTGGCTAGGCCGCAGCCAGTCAGCAGCCCGCCGCCCCAGCTTCGCAGCCACCCCGCGCCCTCCGCCTCGTAGAACGCCGGCGCCACCTCGCGGTTGGCCGAGATCCAGGCGACCGGAACCCCGTGGATGCTGGTCTGGCCGATGTCGAGGCCGCGGTCGGGGTAGACGGTGAAGGCCAGTCCGCTGCCGTTGCTGACCTCCCAGACGCGCATGCCGCGCCCTTTGCCATCCTCGGCGGTTAGGCGCCGGATCGAGGCGAGCTGCTCCATGCGCCCGACGCGGGGCAGGAGCGTGGCGCGGTCTAGCCACATCGGCGCCATCGGCTTGTCCTTCTGCATGATGTGAACATTATAGCAGAAGTCGGGGCTCAGTCCAAACCGTACAAGGTGGCGCTGGCATTCCGGATTTTGCTTCAATTGCGTGGACACGAACCGAGGCGCATTTGTCAGCGAAAGGTGGCGAAATTCTTCTGAATTCTGTATTCTGGCTTCTGAATTCTGGGTGCGCATCCACTATTGTGGATCGCACCCATTACCCGTGTTGCCGATTGCCCGTTGCCACGGATTTCGCGGCTGTGATAGGATACGGTCATGTCGGAACAGCCACAACCCTCCGGGCGCAAGGCCGCCAAGGCCTTCGTCACCGCCCTGACGCTGGCGCGGGTGCCGCTTGTGCTGCTCTTCATGGCGGGCGCCCTCACGGGGCTCGTCCGCCAGCCGCGCTGGCTGCCGCCCCTGAACCTGGCTTTCCTCGTGCTGGCCTCGCTGACCGACCTCTTCGACGGCATGCTCGCCCGACGGTGGCGGGTGACGAGCCGCTTCGGCGCGCTCGCCGATCCGCTGACGGACAAGGTCTTCTATATCGTCGTCTTTCCCACGCTCGCTTTTCTGCTGGCCTGGCAGGGCGGCGCGCAGCGCCTGCATGCCGTGTGCATGCTGGTGTTCACCGTCTGCTACCTGCTGCGTGACCAGTGGGTCTCCTTCCTGCGCGCCCTCGCGGCGGGCCAGGACGCCGACATGCGGGCCAACTGGGTCGGCAAGCTGCGCACGGCCGTCAGCTTTCCCATTGGCTGCCTGCTCTACCTCCACCTCGCCTACGGCCTCCCGGCGCGCGGCGTCATGCTGTGGATCGAAACCGCCGGCCTGGCGATCAATTTCCTGTCCATCGTCGTCTACACGCGGCGCTATGCCCCGGCCCTCCGGAGCGCCCTGCAGTAGCGCCGCCTTCCTGTTACCCGGGAGGCCACCGATGAATGGAGAGACCGATCCAAAAAGCGCCACGCGCCACGCCGACGCCTATACGGTGATCCGCTGGCTCGCCTTTGTCCTCGCCAACGGACGGGTCTATGGGTTGGCGCACAAGATCACGCAGCAGTCGATCCTGGATGCCGCGAAGGCCCTCGCGATCTTCCACCGGCGCCATGGCGACTTCGATCTGGCCGTTGTGGACGACGACTTCCGGGTCGACGGAATCTCCGTAGGCCCGCCGATCGCCAGCACCGTCGCTCTCGCCCGGTGTCTGACCGGCCTCAACGCGCCGGGCCTCTGCTTCCAGGAGGGCATCACCGCAGAAGATCTCAACGCCTTTGCCCGGATGCTGTTCCTCAAGGAGGAGCAGGTGCTCCAGGCCAACGGGCTCGCCGGCCTGCTGAGCGCCTCGGGGCTGACCCGCATCCGCGCGGTCGGCTTCAGCTACCAGCGCGTGACGGAACACGAGACGGTCGTCGAGAAGGATGAGACACCGGACACGGGGCTCTCCGCCGCCTCTGCGGCGGCCATCCGACGGTTTCTGGATTCCGGCGCCGCGGCCGCCTCGTCGGCGGATGCGGCGCCCCTGCGCCAGGCCGATCTCGGCGACGACAGGACGGTCGGGGAGCTCGCACGGCTAGCCGTGCCTCCGGAGACGACCGGCCCGCTCACGCCCGAGGCGCTGGCGCAGCAGACGATCGAGCGCCTGCAGCGGATGAGCGACGAGCTGCTCGAGGCGCCGTCCAACCAGACCGTGAGGGGGCGGCGCAACCTCCGCAAGCTGATCACAAGCGTCGAGACCGATGTCACAGAGCGGCTGCAGCGCCTGGGGGCGGACATCCAGGCCGTCGAGATGCTGGCCTCGCGGGTGAAGGAGCTGATCGAGGAGCTGGCCGTGGACGGCCTGGTGGCCCAGTACATGAAGCTCCGCGGCGAGCTGGCCGTCAAGGAGGGCAAGCTGAAGCGGCATCTCCGCCGCGCCGGACAGCGTGGCGGATCCGAGAAGGAAATCAAGAGCCGCCTGGTCTCCATGGGGCTGCCGGCGGCCATCCTGGAAGACCTGGCCGCCAGTGCCGCCGGCGGAACACCGGATGGCGGCGAGGCTGGGGCCGACACGGGCACAAAGGCCGGTGGCGCCGCCGACGGAACGCCGGGTGGCGGCGCGGCTGGAGCCGGCACGGGAACGGGGACGGGAAGCAAGGCGTCCGGCGGCCGGGTGCCCGCCGCGCCGGAAGCGCCCGCGTCCGAAACCCCGCTGGCCGATCTGCTCCGTCAGTTGCAGAGCACGGCGCCGGGCGATGGCGCGCTGCCCCGGCTGGTCGACAGCATCCTCTCCGAGATGAACAAGACCCTTCAGCAGACGGCCCTGCGCGCCGAGGCGCAGATGGAGACGCTGAAGCGCATCGTCATGATTCCCGCCGGCCGGCCGGACAACGCCGACCTGTCGCGCCGCCAACTGCTCATCCTGATGGCCGAGCTCGGCCAGGAGCTCCGCCAGCCCCTGACGGTCGTCACCGGGGCCATCGACATGCTGCTCGGGCGCTTCTTCGGGCCCGTCTCCGACGAGCAGAAGCCCATTCTCGATATGGCCTCCGAGAGCAGCCGGACGCTCGACGACCTGATCAGCCGCATGATCCGCATCGCCGGCATGCCCACGTCGCTTACGCCCGACGAGGACGTCCTCGCCCGCATCAAGTAGTGGGCAGCGGCTGGTCGGATGGCTGGTCTGAGGGTTGAGCGGGGGGCTGGGGTTGAGCGGGGGGCTGGGGCTGGGCGGGGGGCTGGGGTTGAGCGGGAGACTGAGCGGGGGGCTGAACCGCCCGGTTGGGCACGGGCTGCGGTTCAGTACGCTTGCCGCCGCCCTTCGCCGGCTTCTGCGGGCGTGGCGCCAACAGGCAGCCCAGCAGACGGCCTAGCAGACGGGGCTGCTGCTCGCAGACCGCTTCCGTCTCCAGCGCCTTGATCACGCGCTGCA
>CAZYRQ010000037.1:0-11989 GCA_964649455.1 uncultured Lentisphaerales bacterium | reverse complement strand
GCGCGTTCCGAGCGCGCCGCCCCAGGGCCTCTTCCTCTGGCGCGTCTGGTACTGAGGGGCGTCCTTTTTGCTTGGTTCCGACAGGCGGATGCGCTTTAATAGCCTCCATCAGAATTCAACATACCATGAACACCAAACTGTCAGGGTTGCTCAACCGGATGCTGCCACGCATGCGCGACGTGGTCGGCATCGATGTCGGCGCGTCGGGCGTCAAGGCCGTCCGGCTGCGAACCGACCGCGGCAATCAGGTTACGGTGGTGTCAGCCAGTCTGCTGCCCCGGATCGACTGCTCCCCGTCTTCCGGAAGCGGAACGCCCCTCCTGCTGCCGAAGCCCCTCCAGGCCTGGTCGGCCGCCATCGCCTGCTCGTTTCCGCAGGCCGGCGTCAAGCTACTGGCCTTGCCGGCGGACAAGATCGAGGGGGCGGCCTATGCCGAGCTCCTCGGCGTGCCGCGGGCGCCGGAAACCCGCATCGGGTACCTAGCCTTCGAAAGCGAAAGCCGTACCGAAGTGCCCGTTCTGGCGGTTGGCGTGCCTGCCGCCTCCGTGACGGATCTCGTCAACCTGCTGCCGGCCGGTCGGCCGGCGCTGGGCTCGGTGGAGGTTTCGGGCCTCGCGGCCTTGTCGCTCTATCTCCAGCGCGGCACGCAGGCCGGGCAGAAGGGTTGCGATCTCGTGATCGACGCCGGCGAGCGCATCACGACCATGACCCTCTGCCACCGGGAGCGGCCACTGGTGATCCGCCAGTTTCCCCAGGGTGCCGCAGCCGTGGCGGAGCAGATCGTGAAAGACCTGGGGGTCGACGCCGCCACAGCGGTGGATATCCTGCACAATGGGGCGTTCGATGTCCGCGCCTCTTTGCGGCGGGTCTTCGACGCCTTCCTGCGGCAGCTCAGCATCGCCATCGATTTTGCGGAACGTCGCTCGGGGCAGCGTCTGGCAAGGCTGCTGCTCTCGGGCGGTCTCGCGGCCAACAACGATCTCGGCGCCGAACTACTTGCGCAGGTCGGACTGCAGCCCGAGCTGTTGACACCCTGGCGCGGCATGACCCTGGCACCGAACGCCGTGCCGCCCCTGTCGAAGGGCCAGGAAGCCTCCTTTGCGGCGGCCACCGGCGCGGCGCTGAACCTGTTGGAGGTCGCATGAACGCCCATATCAACCTCCTGGAAATGGATGAGCGCCGCAATCCGGGCATCATGCTCATGCAGAAGGCCCTGGGCACGGGCGCGCTGGTGGTCGTTGTCGCGGTTGTCCTTTACGGCTTCCTGTCCTATCTCCTGCTGGCGGAGGCCCGTAGCCGCCTGCAGCGTGCTGGAGAACAATGGGAACGGATCAAGCCCGACCACGAACGCGCCGAGAAGCAGACCGCCGCATGCCAGGAACTCGAACGCATGCAGGCGGAACTGGCCGCGTTCAGCAACGCGCAGCTTGCGGCTTCCGGCAGGCTGCTGCGGCTGGCCCGCAGCGTGCCGGCCGGGATTCAGTTGACGGAAGTCGTCCTCTCCCACACGTTGGCGGAGGATGACGGCGCTCCCGCGCGCCGCTATGAACTAGAGATCGCGGGACGGACACCGACCGAGGGCAGCGATGCCTGTATGAAGTCCTTCATTCAGACGCTGCAAGCGGTTCCCCACGAGGAGGGGTTTGGTGAGGTCAAGCCGCTAGGGCTCCAGATCGATCCGCGCAACGCGCATGAAAGCCTTTTCGAGATCCGGTGCCAACTCGAGGCCAGGAGGTACCAGTGATGGATGCGCCCAGGAACGGATCCCGGCCCCTGAAGTGGTGCGTGGCCAGTTTGGCCGGCATGATCGGCGGCATTCTCGTGCTGGTCTATCTCGTTCTGCCGTTGAACACCCAGCGGCGGAAGATCGAAGCGGACTTGTCGGCACGGCAGCGCGCAACAGACCAGGCGCTGCAGGCGGTGCGGAAGCTGCCCGAAACCCGGCAGCGGTGCGCCGACCTGGGGCAGATGCTGGACGGCGAAACCAACCGGTATGTGTTGCGTCCGGTGCTGGGTTCATTTCCCGTGCAGCGCGACATCTACCGTCTGGCGTCCGAGACGGGTTTCAACGTCAGCCTGGTGCGGGAGATCGGCAAGACACCGACACCGGCGACCGTCGCGACGGGAGACAAGCGGAAGGCGGTGCCCGGTAAGCCCGCAGCCCGGAAAGCCGAGACTCCGGCCCTCGCGCCCTGGTTCGCGCGGTACCTCGTGGAAGTGACCGGCGACGGCAGCTATGCCGTGATCTTGGCGCTCATCGACCGGCTGGAGCAGGAAAATCCCTTCTGCGGGGTGACCGCGCTGACGATCCGCGGGCTGCCCAACACCGTCGAGCGCCACCGCGCGACCCTGACGCTGGAGTGGCCCGTCGCGGCGGATCCGCCGGTGGCCCGGTCTAAAGGAACCACCCGCTAGCACCGGACGGCCGCCAGCCATGGATACCCCTAAGCACCGGAAGCGCCCGCCGCTCCACCGCTGGCTGAGCCTGCCCGGCAACGACTTGTGGGACTTCGATCCTGAGCCGCTCCACTGGATACGCCGCGGCGTCGTCCGTGTCCTGCGCGTCATTCATTTGGTTTGGCGCGGCTACCGCGATGACGCCTGCCAGCTTCACGCCTCAGCGCTGACCTACTTCACCCTGATGTCGGTCATTCCCCTGCTGGCCCTCGGCCTAGCCCTGGCGCGCGTTTTCGGCGGCGACGAGATCGCCCGCGAGCGTATCCGGAACGAAATCGCACGCTTCGGCGCCCAGCTCGCCACGCACGCCCAGGGGGCGGATGGCGCGGAGGCCGGGATGGTCGCCGACTTCGTCGCGCAACTCACCCGCTACGCCGATCGGATCTTCGACCAGATCGCGCAGATCGGCTTCGGCACCCTCGGCGGCATCGGCCTGGCCATGCTGCTCTGGATGGCCGTCAGCATGCTGTCCCAGGTCGAGCACAGTTTCAACCAGGTCTGGAGCGCGCCCGGCCGCTCCCTGTGGCGCAAGTGTTCCGACTACCTCACCCTGGTGATCATCGTCCCCTTCCTGGCGCTGGCTGCCACGACACTCCCGGTCGCCAGCGTCGTCTCGCGCCACCTCGACGGCTGGGTCGGTACCGACTGGCTGGCGGGAGGGGTCGGGCTCTTGCTGCGGCAGGGTGCCACGCTGCTGCTTACGGTGGCACTCTTCGTGGTCGTGCTCATGTTCGTGCCGAACACGCGCGTGCGCTTCCGCCCGGCGCTGGCGGGCGGTTTCGTCACGGCGGTCTGCTTCCTGGCCTGGCTCTGGCTCTGCACCCGGCTCCAGGTCGGCGTGATCAAGTACAGCAAGCTCTACGGCGGTTTCGCCATCATTCCGATCCTGCTGGCCTGGGTCTACACGAGCTGGCAGATCCTGCTGCTCGGCGCGGAACTCTCCTTCGCCTGCCAGCATGCGACAACCTATGGGCGGGAGCAGGGCGCCCGGCACGCCGGCTGCCGCGCCCGCATGCAACTGGCGCTGGCCGTCGCGGCCGAGATGGCGCGCGCCATGCAGGCGGGGGAGGGGGTGTTTGCCGCCGCCCGCTTCGCGCAGCGCCAGGGCCTCTCCGTACGGCTGATGAACGAAGTGCTCGACGACCTCCTGCAGGCCGGACTCGTCGCCGAGACCGCCGGTCAGCCGGGCGCCTACGTCCTGCTGCACGATCCCTCGCGGCTCACGGCCGCGACGGTCGTCCGGGCCGTGCTGGATCGGGGCGAGCCCCCCGAGGCGCTTGGACTCGACCATCTCGAACCACGCCTCCGCGACTACAGCCGACAGGCGGAGCGGGCCTGGGCCGAGGCCCTGGAGCAACCCGTGTCGCGCCTGCTGGACACGTCGGCCGGACACGACGGAACGCGCGCCCCATGATTGATTTCGAACGCACACTCAACCCGGAACAATTGGCGGCGGCCACGGCGGGCGACGGCCCGCTGCTGGTGCTCGCGGCCGCCGGCACCGGCAAGACGCAGACGCTCGTCTACCGCGTGGCCTACCTCGTCGAGCGCGGCCTGCCGCCCGCCTCGATCCTGCTGCTGACCTTCACCAACCGCGCCGCGCGCGAGATGCTCGAGCGCGCCCGGCACGCCGCGGGCGACCGGGTGGGGGAGGTCTGGAGCGGCACCTTCCACCATGTCTGCAACCGCCTGCTGCGCCGCCACGCGCCCCGCCTCGGCTACCGCCACGAATTCATCATCGCCGACCGCGACGACACCCGCAAGCTGATCGACGACTGCCTGAAGGAACTGAAGCTGGGCGGCAAGGAGTTTCCGAAGAAGGATGTGCTCGCCGGCCTCTTCAGCCATGCCGTCAACCGCGGCGAGCCGCTGGAGGAGATCCTCGAAGCCCGGCTCGACCAGCTCGCCTGCGATCCGGCGGACATCTGCCGCGTTTGTCGGCGCTACACGGAGCGCAAGCAGGAGCTGGGGATCATGGACTTCGACGACCTGCTGCTCAACGGTCTGCGCCTGGTCGAGGAGCACGCCGACATCCGCCAGCAGTACCAGCGCCAGTTCCGCCACATCCTCGTCGACGAGTACCAGGACACGAACCTCCTGCAGGCGCGCTTCGTCGACACCCTCGCCGGGGACGGGGGCAACGTCATGGTCGTCGGCGACGACTTCCAGTGCATCTACTCGTGGCGCGGGGCCGATTTCCGCAACATCATGGAGTTTCCCGTCCGCTACCCCGCCGCGCAGATCATCAAGCTCGAACGCAACTACCGCAGCACGCCCGAGATCCTGGCGGTCGCCAACGCCTCGATCGCCGGCAACCCGGAGCAGTTCCAGAAGACCCTGCGCGCCACGCGCAACGGCGGCGACAAGCCGATGGCGCTCTTCCTGCGCGACGGGCGCGAGCAGGCGGAGGCCGTCGTCCGTCTGATCGAGCGGGAGTGCGCCCGGGGACGTTCCCTGCGGGAGATGGCCGTGCTCTACCGCGCCCACTTCCATTCCATCGAGCTGCAGCTGGAACTGGCGCGCGCCAAGGTCCCCTTCGTCATCACCTCGGGCATCGGCATCTTCGAGCAGGCCCACGTCAAGGACGTGATCGCCCTGCTGCGCCTGGCGCACGACCCGCAGGACCGGCTGGCCTTCGACCGCCTCCTCGGCCTGCTGCCCGGCGTGGGACCGCGCACCGCCGCGATGCTCTGGCAGAAGCTCGGCTCGTCGTGCGACTGCCGCGATCCCGCCCGGCGCGCGCAACTCACCGAACTGATGCGGACGGGAGCCAAGGCCGCCTGGACGGAGCTCGACAAGGCGCTGACCGGCTACTACGCGGCGGGGGCCGACGCGCGGGCCAGCAAGCTCATCGAGGCGTTCCTCGACGGTTTCTACACGGAATATCTCGAAAAGAGCTATGAGGATGCCACTGATCGTCTCGATGACCTCCAGGAGCTGGCGCTGCAAATCGACCAGAGCGGCAGCGTCGGCGCCTTTCTGCAGGAGGTCGCCCTGCTGACCAATACCGACCAGGCCGACGGTCACGAGACGCGGAAGCGGGCCGACGCCGTCCGGCTCAGCACGGTGCACCAGGCCAAGGGACTCGAATGGCCGGTGGTCTTCATCATCTGGGCGGCGGAGGGCATGTTCCCGTCGAGCCGCTCGATGGGCGAGGAGGAGGACGATGCCGAGGAGCGCCGCCTCTTCTACGTGGCCACGACGCGCGCCCGCGACACGCTACACATTCTGATCCCCGAGTGGCGGCAGTTGAAGGACGGCCAGGGGTTCAGTTGTCGTCCGTCGCGCTTCGTCGCTGAGCTTCCCCGCGACCTGCTCCGCTCACGCTACGGCTTTCGCTTCTAGCGAAGGCTTCTGCAACACAGGCTTTCCCCGCAACGGTCGCCCACTCCTCACGCGTTTCCCGCGCCCCGCCTGTGGCCAACCCATTTCGCTCAGACGCTCAGGCCCCGTCGACATATGGCGCCAGGAGGGCCTCGATCTGTTCCTGGCGCGCGCGGAGGTGTGCCGCGTCGACGGCCTCGATGATCAGCCGCAGGTAGGGCTCCGTGTTAGATGGGCGGATGCTCGTCCACCAGTCGGCATACTCGATGCGGTAGCCGTCGAAATCGAGTAGAACGAGCGGCTCCCGTTCCGCGGTCAGCCGGCGTCGGACATGCTCCATGGCTTCGGCCTTGCGGGCGATCCGGTAGTTCAGTTCGCCGGTGTTGGCGTAGCACTCCAGTGGGGCCAGCCATTCGCTGAAGCTCAGGCCGCGGCGGTGGGCGGCGGCCAGCTCGCCGAGCGCGACCAGTGCTGCCAATTCGCCGGAATCGCACCAGAAGAAATCGCGGAAATAGTAGTGGCCGGCGAGCTCGCCGCCGCAGACGGCGCCCAGCTCGCGCATCTTCTCCTTCGCGTAGGCATGCCCGACCTTCCACATGGCCGGCCGCGCCCCGAGGCGCACCAGCGCCTCCGTGACCCCGCGCGAGGTGCGGATGTCCTGGAGCACGGTGGCGCCGGGCTCCCCGCGCAGGAAACGCCCGGCAATGGGGGCGATCATCAGGTCGGGACGCACGAACCGTCCCTGCTCGTCGATGAACATGACGCGGTCGGCGTCGCCGTCGAAGATGACGCCGGCATCGAGTCGTTCGCGTCGCACGCAGCCGGCCAGCGGGCCGTGTCCGGCGGGCACCAGCGGATTGGGCGCATGGCTGGGAAAAGCGCCGTCGGGGGTGTCGGCCAGGTAGCGTGGGCGCTCGCCCAGGAGTGGACGCGCCACCAGCGCGGCCATGCCGTCGGAACAGTCCACCGCCAGCCGGAGGTCGCCGAGGTCGGGACGCCAGGGGGCGAGGAAGGCCAGAAATTCGTCGAGTCGGTTGATCGTCTGCCGACGGCCGGGTGTGGCGGCCGGCGGGGGAATCCGTCCCGATTCCACGAGTGCTTCGAGGCGCGCAAGGCCCGTCTCGTAGCCCACGGGACGCGCCGCTTGCCGTGATATCTTGAAACCGTTGTCGCCGGCGGGGTTGTGCGAGGCCGTGACCTGCACGGAGAGGTCGTAGCCGTGGCGCGCGGTCACGTAGTAGACCATCGGCGTCGTGGCGGGCCCCAGGTCGTCGACTTCGCAGCCGGCCTCGGTCAGGCCGCGGCCGAGTGCCTCGGCGAGTGACGGCGACGAGGCGCGCGCATCGCGCCCGATCAGCGCCCGGCGGGCGGGGACGATCTGCGGCAGGCAGCGCCCGATGCGGTGGGCGATGTCGAGGGTGAGCGTCTCGCCGAAGCGCCCGCGGATGTCGTAGGCTTTGAAGATGCCCATGCCGCGCCTAATCGAGGAACAGGAGGTAGCCGCCGACGCGCCCGGGGCGTCCGCGCGCGCGCAGCAGCGGTGAGGAACCCTCCACCTCCGACAGTGCATTAGTGCCGGAGCCGAGGGCCTGGATCAGCGACGCCGCGACCTGATCCCGGCGATCCTGCTGGTGCAGAGCCACGAGCCAGGCGCCGACCGCGCCGCCCGCCAGGAGGGTGCAGAGCAGGGAGAGCGTGAACGTGCTGATGCCCAGGGTCAGGCGCCCTGCGGCGCGGTTGGAGAGCTTCTGGTTCTCGTGGAACTTCTCGCGTTCCGCGGACCAGCGCTCGCGCTCGAGCGCCAGGCGCTCGCGCTCGATCTGGATCTTCTCGCGTTCGAGCGCGAGCTCGCCCAGCGAGGCTGCTCCCGGCTCGCTCCCGGTTGCGTCGGCGGCGCGTGGCCGCGTGTTGTTCTCTGCCATGGGGCGTCTCCTTCCGGCGCGCGGCCGGGCTGACGGTCAGTAGCGCAGCAGGCTGCCGCCGATGTACTCGCGCAGGATCGAGTCGCCGGGCACCTGCCGCGGCGTCAGGGCGACGAAATAGTGGAGGATGCCGCTCAGGCGGCGCGCCTCGGCATATTCGGGTTCGGTCGGCTTGATCTCGTTCAGCAGCACCGTCGCGAACGGCTTGATCACGGCCAGCTCGTAGTCGAGCGAGGAGTTGAACACGGCGTCGGCCAGCTGCTGGAAGGGAAAGATCCAGCGTTCCTCGCCGCGCAGCACCGAGGGCCAGCGCCGCAGCGTCTGCAGGGCCGGGTGGCGGCGGAACTGGTTGTCGCGCACCATGCGCCGCAGCAGGCGGTTGTCGGTGGTCGAGATCCGGCTGTTGTAGTCGATGGCCAGCTGGGTGAGGGCGCTGATGTAGACCAGGAACTTCAGGCTGCGCGGGATCTCCGCGGTCAGTTCCGGGTTGAGGGCGTGGATGCCCTCGATGAGGATCACCTGGTCGGGCGCGAGGACGACGGGCGCGGCGGACTCCTCGCGGGCCTTGGTCATGAAGTTGAACCGTGGCAGGCGGACGGGGCGGCCGGCGAGCAGGGCCGCGAGATCGTGGTTGAGCCGCGGCAGATCGACGGCGTGAAGATGCTCGTAGTCCAGGTTGCCATCCGCGTCGCGCGGGTTCGTGTCGTCGCCGACGAAGTAGTTGTCGGTCGAGAGCATGAAGGGACGCAGTCCGTTGACGCGCAGGTGCGTCATGAGTCGCTTGGCGAAGGTGGTCTTGCCCGACGACGAGGGGCCCGCGATCAGCACCAGCCGCGCCGGCGGCTCGCGCGCGGCGATCTGGTCGGCGATCCCGGCTAGCTTCTTGCCGTGCAGCGCCTCGACCGTGCCGACGACCTCGTCAGCACGGCGCTCCGCGATGGCGGCGTTGAGCTCGCCGACCGTGGTGATGCCGAGGATCCGGCCCCAGGCGATATGCTCCTGGTAGATGCGCACGAGATGCGGCTGGGGGTTGAACGGCGCGACCTCGCGGGGGTGCTCCTGGGCGGGCAGGCGCAGCACGAAGCCGGGAGGGTAGGGGGTCAGGGCGAAACCATCGAGGCGCCCGGTGCGGTGCACCAGCGGCTCATGCCGCATGTCGATGTACGTACCGCATTTCATCAGATTGACCTGCGGTGGATTGCGGTATTTGAGCAGATGGAGCTGGTCGTGCTGGCCGGAGCGCGTCAGGTCGTCGATCGCCTCCCGGTAGGAGAGGGGGACGCACTCGATCGGCAGATCGGCGTCGGCGAGTTCGCGCATGCGCGCTTCGACGCGCGCGACGGCATCGGCCGGGGCGCCGCTGTTTGCGGGCCACTCGACGCTGCAGAAGAGCCCGCCGCCGACCGGGTGCCGGAGACGGACGAGCGCGGCGGGGAAAGTCTCGTGGAAGGCCATGCCGAGCAGGAAGGTGAGCGACCAGCGGTAGACGCGCCAGCCATGCGTGTCCGCCAGCGTCAGGGGAACCAGGTCGCCGTTGATGCCTACCGGATGGGTCAGGGGCACGACTTCGTTGTTCAGCAGGGCGGCGAGCACGGGCAGGCCGTTGCCGGCCAAGCATGGGACGACCTCGGCAACAGGCGTGCCGGCGGGGAGCGTGCGTGGCTCGTCCCCGTTCACGGATACGCGGACCATACGCATGCGGGATCCTTTCGTCAACTGGCGCGCGTTGCCAGGCGTCCGGCCAGGTGGCGCAGGGGTTCGGTGGTACCCGGAAGCCCCGCGAGCGCGTCGAAGGCCTCCGTGGTGTGGCGTTCCACCTGACGCCGGGCTTCGGCAGGGCTCCAGATCTTCAGGCAGGAAAGTTCGTCCGTGGCGCCGGCGGCGGGGGCGTCGAGCAGGTCGTCGACGATCTGGAAGGCGAGCCCCAGGTGGTTGCCGAAGCGCCCGAGCTGTTCGACCTGCTCCATTGTGGCGTCGCCGCCGATGGCGCCCATGCGCAGCGCCGCGCGGAAGAGGTCGGCCGTCTTGTGCTGGTGCACGAAGGCCACCGTGGCGGCATCGGCCGTGGCGGCGTCGGCGACATCCTCGACCTGGCCGCCGACCACGCCGCCCGGGCCGGCCGCGAGCGCCAGTTCGCGCACCCAGCGGACCACGCGCGACGGTACCGCCGCGTTCCCGGCGGTAAGCGACTCGAAGGCGCAGGCCTGGAGGGCGTCGCCGCAGAGCACGCCCAGGGCTTCGCCGTACTTGGCGTGAACCGTGGGCATGCCCCGGCGCAGGAGATCGTTGTCCATGCAGGGCAGGTCGTCGTGAACCAGCGTGTAGGTGTGCAGGAACTCGACCGCCACGGCGGCCGGCACGGCGTCGGCCCAGGCGCCTCCCGCAGCCTCAGCGGCCGCGAGGCAGAGCATGGGGCGGATGCGCTTGCCGCCGACCGTCACACTGTAGCGGATCGCCTCGGTCAACCGCGCGGGACGGCGGCCCTCGGGGGGCAGCGCCGCGAGCAAGGCGGCCTCGACGCGCGTGCGGCAGGTTTCGAAATAGACGTCGACATCCATGGGGTTGCTACTTGACCGTGTAGCGGGTGGCCTTGGTGAGCGCCTTCCAGAGCTGCTCGGGCGTCGCGGCGGCCATCAGGGCCGTGCGATTCTGGGTTTTCATGAAGCTCTCGGTCAGGCCGGCCATCAGGCGCAGATAGAAGGCGCTGACGGCTGTCGGGATCAAGAAGAAGCAGATGATATTCGAGACGTGTTCGTTGTCGAAGGGAATGCCCTTCGCGCTGGTGCCCATGGCCAGCGTGAGGCCGCCGCCCTCGACGCCGCGGACGTGCGGGAAGGCGAGTCCATGCTCCATGGCCGTGCCCAGGATGTTCTCGCGCTCGATGGCGGCGTGGACCAGCTTGTCGGCGTCGTCGACAAATCCGGCGGCCTGGATGCAGGTGGCCAGCTCGCGGATGGCGTCGTCGCGCGTGGCGGCCTGCATGTTCGGGAGCATCAGCGTGGCGGCGGAGAAGCGGGCGATGCCCGACTTGCGGGGCTCCGTGCGGCTTGCGGCCTCGCCGACCCAGTGGGCGGCCTCGGGCGACTCGAAGAGGATGCGCGCGCAGCTCGGGCAGGTCTGGACCTCCTTGAGCTTGCGGACCGACTGGACCTGGCTGATCGGGAGCCGCATGCCGCAGATTGCGCAGGCCCCGTTGTGCATCGGGGCCATCACGATGTGGTCTTTCTTCAGAAGCCGCTGGACGAAGCCCCGGATCTGGATCGGCAGCTTCTCAGTCATCTGGTCGATGTTCTCACTGAGCCGCGTGAGATGCGAGCCGTCGCCGGTGGCTCGGTGCTCGTCGAGAATCAGAACCAGTTCCTGCAACTGCAGCAGATGATTGATCAAGCTTTGCATGCCGTTATGGTTTTCGGAAATGTTCATTGCTTCCCCTGGTTGAAACCACTTTTTTACCGCTGTTGAGCGCAAATGTCAATCCTGTACCTCGCGACATCCTGTACCTCGCATCTGTACCTCGCATCCGTGACCTCGCATCCTGTGCCTCGCGCCTGTACCTCGCGCTTTACCTCGTGCGTGGCTTCGCGCGGATGCCGCTGGCGCCAGATCCAGGGCGGGGTCGGGTGCGGATCACGCCAGAGCCCCCGGCGCGCGGCCCGCGCCTCCCGCTCGGCACGGGCCAGGGCCGGATGATCGGAGTAGCGGGTGTAGTGCCAGGCCCACCCCCGTGCCACCTGGGCCTCGTTGATCCACGTGCCGTCGCGGTAGAGGTCGCCGACGAGGCGCCCGTACTGATCGGTCTCGACAACGCGGATCTCGACGCGGCGTCCCTGTATCTCCCGCTTCAGGGCATCGCGCGCCTGGCGGCCGGACGCTTGCCGGCCCTCCGGCGCGTCTATGCCGAAGAGCCGCACGCCCACCCGCGGCTGATCGTCTGTCCGGACTTCCAGGGAATCGCCATCGGCAATGGCAATGACGCAGCCCTGGACGAGGAACCGTGTCTCTGCGGTTGTGCGGCGTCCGACGTCTCGACGTGCGTCGCGCACGCGCGGCAGCCCGGTGACCAGCAACAGGGCAAGCGCGAGCAGCGCCGACGCGGCTTGGCCGATGTTCCGGTGCTTCATAGTCTCCTGGCGGACAGCCGCCCGGCGTCGGCGTGGGACGGACGGGAACAGTTCATGTGAATTCAGTCTATCAGCTGGGTACCGACGGCGCAATCGAAAGCCCGGTCATCTGGGTGTGATTCATTTTGGTTGATGAAGGAGCGGCTGATGAAGTGGGAGGATAGG
>CAZYRQ010000036.1:0-12049 GCA_964649455.1 uncultured Lentisphaerales bacterium | reverse complement strand
CGGATACTTGTACCAGCCGGAGAACGCCGCGCCGCCTGCAAGCAGCGTGCCGATCACCCAGACGGCCACCGCGGCGAGCGCAACAAGCGTCGGGCCCCGCGACAGGTTCACGCGGAGTCCCCCGTTTCGCACGCATCGCCGCCCCAGGATCAACCCCAGCAGCGTGATCCCGCTCCAGGGGAGAACTGGGTAGAGGATCTCGACGCGCGCGCCGAAAAACCCGGAAGTCAGCCATCCCATCCAGGGGCGCAGAACAGGCGGCAGGGGCACAACAGCCGAGGCGATCAGGCCGGCCGCCAGCGCCAGCAACGCGCCGTTGGCGCAGGGCAGCAGTGCGGTCGCCACGATCAGGCTGGCGCCGAGGCCGGACAGCACGCCGAGATAGAGCGGCGCAGAAGCGATTTCCGGACTGGCGCGCCAGAGCCACGGAAAGCCCCATCCAAGATTCTCGAGCGTCACCTGCAGCAGGATCAGGAGCGCGCCGCGTTTGAGGAAGCGCCGGCGGGCTTCCGCGAGCGTATCGGCGTGCTGCTCAAGATGCAACGCCATGCCAATGCCCAGCAGCAGGAAGAAGCCCGGAGCGCACATATGGGAGAGCAGCCGGATGAGGCTGGCGGCGTCGGCCGTAGCCGCGGTGATGGGCGCGTCCGGCGTCTCCAGTCGGACGCCGCCACCCAGGATCTGGCGTGCATGCTCGACGATCATCAGGACGATGAGCAGGCCGCGCAGGGTGTCCAGGGCGATCACGCGGGACGCACTGACACGCTTCATGGCAGAACCTTCGCGACGAGGTGAATCAGGAACGGCGCCCAGAGCGAGCAACTGCCACCGATCCAAACCGCTTGGAACAGGTGCTGCGATCCCGAGGAAGCCAGGATGCCGGGCAGCAGCACATCCATGGTCGAGACGCCGCCGGGGGTGACTCCCAGCCAGGCCTGGCGGCCCCGGCTGATCAGCGGAATCATCAGCAGGGAGACGATGTCGCGGATCATGTTGGTCAGAAAGGCGAGATTGCCCAGTCGCGGACCGCGCAGGTCCTGGACCATCGGCCCCCCGAGTGTCTGCCACCCCATCGGCGCGGCGCACAGCACGCACTCCGACCAGCGGTAGTCCGTCAACAGGCCGGCGCCCGCGCTGAAGAGCAGCGTGCCGGCCATGATGAAGACCGGCAGACCGAAGAAGACGACGCGGGCCGATCGGTCGCCGGGGGGGCGATGTTCCCGTTGCTGCCGGAAGGCGCGGAGCGCCTGGCCACTCTGCACGCCGACGGCCGTGATCATGGTCAGCAGCAGGATGCGCAGCACGGCGTCAACTTGTAGCGCGGGCAGCAGGCGGCCACCGATGCCGCCCAGGCCAAAAAGCGACACGGAGAGCCCCGTCACGCGCCACGCGCGACTGCGGGACGGCGCCGATGCCGCCAGTGGTGGGGACATGCAGGCGGCTTCTGCGCCGCGGACGCGCGACAGGCCCTGCACGGTCCGCACAAACGCCAGGGCGGCCAGGACGCTGCCCACGGCGGCCAGCAGGGCAATCAGCGTGGCGGAGAACAGCTCCCTCGGCAGAGCCTGGCGAAACTCGCGCGCGGCGGCGATCTTGAGCCCGTACAAGGCGACCATGGTGTTGCCGCTGACCGCCATGAGCGCATAGGCCACCCGGCCCAGCTGCGGATGCCGGACGGCGTATCCGGGCACGACCCCGGCCAGAAAGACGAGGTAGAAGGCGATCATTCCGTCGTGCCGATCAGGAACGTGTAGCCGAACGAGGTGTCATCCCGCGCCAACTGTTCCTGCAAGTCGGTCAGGAAGCGGATGGCGCCGGCCTGTTCCGGCGGCGGCGGACTCCGCTGGGTCAGGAAGTCGCGCAGGCAGAAACGCACGCCCGGTTTCCGGGCAAGGAAGGCCAGCAGGCGCCGGTAGTCGGCGGGGGGCAGGAAGGACGAGACGTCGCTCAGCGAGTACCGGTTGCACGACCGGAAATCGGGATGCTCCAGCACCTCGAAGAGCGGCGCCGTGCGCAGGGTGATCCGGCCGAGCCGCTCCTTCAGGATCGGGAAATTCCGCTCCTGCAGATAGGGCGGATAGTGGACCGGGTCGAAGAAGGCGCCGTTGAAGATCAGCGCCATCATGAAGCTGGAACGGGCCAGGTGGTGCTCAAGGAACGCTGTCATGTGAGCGTGGATGTAGCGCCAGGGTGGCCGTTCTCCGTCGATGTTGGCGTAGAACCCCGGGTCGCGGAGGATGAAGCGGAAGACGGGGCGGTTGAACGTCAGGCGCAGCAGCAGACGCCACGCCCGGGTGTTCCATTCGGCATGCAGGAACCGGCGCTGCGCCTCGAGTTCCCGGAAGCTCAGCAGCGTGTCGATCTTCTTGCCCCGCAGCAGGCGCAGGTGGCGCGCGGAACGGCGGAAGTAGCGCTCCCAGCGTCCGGCGTAGAGGATGCCCGGCTCCAGCAGGGCGCGCTGGCCGTCGAACCAGGCAGCGGCGGCAGGCGAGAGAAGCGGCCGGAGGTGCTGCCGATAGGTCGGCCAGCGCGCCTCCGGGCAGGAATGCAGGCCCAGGAATCCGGCATAACGCGGGTAGTCCAGCGCCCGGATGGCGGCCATCTTCAGTTCCAGCAGATGGTTCTGCGCCGGGTTGAGATCGAAGGCCGAGACGCGCGCGGGGTTGCCCAGCAGCAGGTGCAGCGCCCGGTCGCCGCTGCCGGTGATGCAGCAGACATGGTCGGCCGGCCCCAGTTCCAGCGCGCGCAGCTCGGCGAGCCCGTCTTCGTTGCAGGAACTGTAGTTCAGCGTCTCGAAAAAGGGCAAGGCGCCCTCCTCCTCCCGCCAGGCGGGCCCCGGTCAGCCGCGGTTGAAGCGCACCTTGTAGAGCCGCGGCTCGTCGGGAAAATGCAGCATCCGTTCGGGCTGCTTGAAGTAAACGCGATGCGTCCACCAGCTCGTCTCGGCCTGGGTCCAGACGATCTGCCCCGTCACGGGATGAATGTCGACGCTCTTGACGTCCGGGATGTGGGCCAGCGGCTCGAAGTGCGCGAAGGACGCGGTGCGAATGTCGAAGGTCCAGACGCTCGCCCCCGTGGTCAGCAGCAACCGGCGCTCGGCCTCCAGCAGCCGCAGGTCGTGCCCGTGCTCATCGGGCAGCGGCCAGGTCTTCAGGAGATCGAGCCGCGGGGCCGTTCCCGCCCAGTCGGCCAGCCGGTACACCTGCAACTCGCGCTGTCCCAGCGCCCAGAGGCGCTCCTCCGCGGCGTCCCAGACCACGCCATGGGCACCGAAGAGCGGCGTCGTGAAGCGCTCGACTCCCGGCTGGTGTCGGTCGAAGAGTACAAGACGATTTCCCTCGGGGTGGGTCGAGCTGGCCACGACGAGCCGCTGGCCGGGCAGGCACTCCGCCGAATGGGCGTTTCCGACGCTGCCCCAGAACGTGGCGTGTCCCGTTGGGCGCGAGACCAGGGCCACCGCGCCGCCGGACGAGGTCACGAGAATCGTCTGGCCTCCGTCGACCGGCTTGCAGTCGTCGGTCCACGCAAATCGGGGGCGGATCGTCTCAGGCAGGCCCGAGGCCTCGTCCGCGCGCCAGCGCCAAACCTCGCGGACAGGGTCGTCGAGCGTGACCACGAAGACCTCGTGGTCGCCGCAGAGAATCAGCGCGTCGTCAACATGCATCGCAGGGCTCCTGCCGTCCGGGGGCAACGGTGCTCACAGCTTAGGCCAAGGCCTCCACGACGTCAATCATGCCCTGCTTGCGCCCCACAATGCGGGGTGCGATCCACAATAGTGGATGCACACCCAGAATTCAGGAGCCAGAATCCAGAATTCAGAAGAATTTCGCCACCTTTCGCCGACAAATGCGCCGCGGTTCGTGTCCACGCAATTGAAGCAAAATCCGGGGCGGGTGGGAAAGCACGCAAATCGTTGCTGTGCAACTTCTTGGATTCTGGATTCTGGATTCTTTGCGATTCAACCAAGTTGAATCGCACCCCGCAATGCGTCAACCTGCCCAGCCTGGTGCAGGCCGACAAGGTCGAGGCACGCTACGAGAACGGGGTGCTGACGATCAACGTCCCCAAGGCGCCCATCATCAAGAACGCCGGTGAATTCCGCGCACGCCACGGCGCGACGGCCTGCGCCCGGGAACAGACCAGCCATGCTGGAGACGCTGGCAAGCGTCGGTCCGGACATGCCGCTGGAGGTCGGTGCCGCCGCGATCAGCGCCGCCGAGGCCGCCTTCCGCAAGGCCAACCCACGCACCACCGTCGATTGGTTCTGCTCGTCCTCGCAGACCGGCCTACCGACCCAGTCATTAATGACCGGAGGGGCTAGTTCCGCAGCGTCTCCTTCGGGCCGAGGGGCGTCACACGCGCCGATTCGAGGTAGGTGTTGTAGATCTTGAAGTAGGCCCACGTCGTACCGGCAGGCGGGACGAAGTCGAGCGTGCCGCTCCGCGGGACGGTGACCATCTTGAGGTTCCGTCCGCCGTCCATGAGGTAGAGGTTGGCGGCATCGTAGCCCCCATAGGTCGTGCGCTTGACCGTCACGCGGTAGGCGAGGCGGTCGTCGAGCGGGAAGCCGGCGCTCTCGGAGCCGTAGGCCGTGTCGTACACGCGACGCCCCTGGATCGCGCGGAAGCCGGCGGCGGCAAAGGGCGACCCCCAGCCGGCCAGGCACTCCTCGCCCAGACTGAAGTCGCCGTTGAGATTGACGGCATCGCCGTTGTCATGCGGTTCCACACGCGCATTCCGGATCTCCAGGCCGGCCGACTGCGCCGGGGGCTCGAACGTCAGGGTGGCGCTGGAGGCCTGCCGGCTGGCCCGGAAGAGATCCTGGTAGGTGCGCCAGGCTTCCGAGAAGACCGACATGTGCGTGGCGGCCACGTGTCCGGCGGCCGCGTTCGTGGCGTCGTGTTGCCGGATCTCCCAGCGCCAGAAGAGACCCTGGTTCTCGAAGCGCGCCACGTGGACGCGCGGGTTGTTCTCGAGCAGCGGCGCCCCCGTCGCGCGCGCCTCGAAGACCAGGCGGTAGCAGCCGCCCCCCTTGACCGGAAACGGCTGGAAGCGAATCCTCTGGAGCGCGTTGCTCGGCACCACGACGACGCCGTCGGCGCCGGCCGCCGGGCTGCCGGGCACCAGCACATCCGCCAGCAGCCGCCCCGCAGCGGCCATCATCAGCAGTGTCAGCGCGGTGGCCGTCTTCGTCTGCATCTCAGTGACCTCCTTCGGAGAGCTCGTAGCGCGAGAAGGTGTGGTTCGAACCGACCGGATGGGCACGGGTCCGGTTCGTATCCGCACGGAAGTAGCTCTCCTCCCCGCCGACGGCCACCCGGACGATGACCGCCTCGAAATGCGTCGCGTCGGCGGCCTTGATCGCGTCCAGTGGAATGCGCCCGACCGCGCTCCAGCCGTTCTTCAGCGGCACGACCCGCACCTGCCAGCCTGAGTCGTAGCGGTGATCCCAGTCGCGCAGGTCGGACGCGGCGCCGTCGGCGCCGACCACGCAGAGTGTGCGCGTCCGGTTCCCGGTGTTGAAGCAGAACTCCACCCGGTCGCCCATCGGATAGCGCTCGCCCGCCGTAGACGGGACGGCCGCCGCGCCGCGCGCGGTCACGCGGAAGTAGAGCTGGGCGCGGTCGTGCGCCAGCCGCACCTCGGTGCGGTTGGTCGCCAGATTGGCCGCGTAGTCGAAGTTCAGCGCGTCGCGGAAGCTCTCGGCGACAAAGGCGCGGTTCCAGTGCGGCGAGCCGGGATCCTCCCACTCTGCGGCGATCTCGGCCACCCGGGGCACCGCCAGGCGCCCGAGCGACGCGCCCATCTGGTCGTAGGCCTCAAGCATCTGCCTCAGATGGCGGCGCGCCGACGCGTGGCCGGCCTTGTGGGCCGCCGCCGCCAGCAGGTCGCGCAGGGTCTTCTCGAGGCCCGGCTTGACGATGAAGTCGTCGTAGACCCGGCCCGCCGGGGAGTGGCAGTTGACGAAGGTCTTGTTGCTGCGGTTGAACCACTCCCGGCCGAAGAGCCGGTAGTACTCCGCCATCTCGGGCGCGGCCTCGCGGTACACGCGGGCGATGAAGTCGGCCCGCCACATGTCGACGGACTCGAAGGGATCCCACATGAGCCGGCTGATCAGCCACTGGTCCATGGCGTTCATGTCCCACATCGTCGCATTGAGGCCGAACGATTCGATGCTCTTGTTGCCGGTGTCGGGCTGGGTCTGCGAGTGGAAGGTGGGCGCGCCGGCGCGGGCCAGATCCTGCATGTTGGTGGCGGCCGCCTCCGCGAACATCGCGGGAATGGACGTGAAGAAATACTCGTAGGCCCCCATGCCCTCGGGATGCCCCTCGATCCACTGCGCGTAGCGTGTGGCCCACGACTCGGGGGCGTAGTAGGCCGGTGCGGTCTGCTCGCGCAGCGGGAAGCGCATGCTGCTCGTGTCGTAGGAGGCGAAGCGCACCAGCACCTTCGGGTGCGGCTTGATGGCCGGCCAGGCGGCGGTGTAGATGTAGGCGAGCACGAAGCAGTCGAGCCCGGGACGCGTCTCGTTGAGGCCCGCCGCCAGCCGGCTCGCCTCCAGGAACGTCCGCGTGGAGCGGAACCAGGGATCGTTCTGCGGCACGACCGACTTGGCCGCCAGCGCGCCGCCGCCGGGCAGCGGAATCGGCGCCATGCACCGCTCGCACTCGCAGCAGGCCCAGGAATCGGAATAGTTGTAGCTGAAGAAGTCGAGTTCCTCCGGCCCCTCCGCGATCCGCTTCCGCGCCTCCGCCAGCGTGGCCGGCATGAGATCCGGATTCGTGAAGCAGGGCTGGCCGCCGCCCGTGACCACGCGCTTGCCGTCGATGATCGCGTGGAAATCCTCGCGTCCGGGCGCCTGCGCCAGCGGCAGTTCCTTCCAGTTGCCGCCGACGCTCGCATAGCGGCCCAGCTCCTTCTGGCGGTAGTTGCCCGGGGTGAAGAGGCCGTCGCGCGTGGTGTAGTTGCCGCCGACGCCGTTCCGCAACTGCCAGAGATAGGTGTCGCAGTAGTCGTTGCCGCCGGGACCGCTCCACGTGCGGTAGCGGAAGGCGGGTTTCGTCCGCAGGTCGGCCGCCGCGAAGGCCATCGTCTCCCGCGGCGTGAAGACCGCGCCGAACCGCCGGTCAGGCCGGAACCAGATGATGTCGCTGTTCAGCTCGACGAGACGGAAGACGCCAAAGAGCGTGCCGCGCGAGGTGGCACCGAAGACATGCGCCGCGTCGCCCCGGCGCCGGATGGCAAAACCGTCGGAACCCTCCAGGAACGCCAGGTCGTCGCCGAGGCCGGCCGCCAGTTTGCGTCCGAGCACAATCTTCGCCCCCCCGGCCGGGGACGGCTCGCAGAGGATGGGCATCCGCTTGCCCGTGATGAGCCGAACCGCGCGCGCGAGTTCCGTGGCGGCCAGGCGTTCGCGTAGGTCGGCGCCGGCCGGCAGGACGATCTCGCCGGGATGCTCCTGCGCGTCGTCGGCCGGCGGCCGCGCCTGGCCAGGGTTGAAGACGAGCGACATCTGGCAGCCGTCCTCGCTGAACATCTGGTAGATCCGGTAGTAGACGGCCTCCGGCGAGAACCGCGAGGCGTTGTTGGTCTCGATGAGGTTGTGGTCGCGGTCGTACCAGAGCTGGCTCGGCGCGTGGTAGCCGGCCCCTTCGGCGCCTTTCACACGGGTGGCCTGCAGGATCCAGGTGACGGGAATGTAGTCGCTGACCGCGTAGCCGCCGCGCTGCAGGGCCAGCCCCGCGCGCGTCGCGTCCGGCTTGCTGATCTCGATCCAGAAGCTCGCCGGCACGTCGAGACGGCTCCCCTGTTGCGCCGTGATCGGCGTCAGGGCCGCGCTGGCGGTGGCCGCCTCGGCGGGCGCGAACACCAGTTGATCGCCGGCGGCGTGCGCGCCGAAATAGAGCCGACGTCCGGCGGCATCGAGGAACTGCACGCCCCGGGCCGGATCGTTCACCAGATAGGCGCCCAGCGGCTCGACGGGCTCGCCCGCCTGCACCACGGTCGGCATCGCCATGGCCGGCGCAGCCTCCTGGGCGACCGCCCGACCGGTCGCCAGCCCCGCCAGCAGCGCAGACGCCGCCGTGATGGCCACCGGCAACCAGATGCTCGCGCGTGTAGGCCTGTCGAGGCTCATGCTGTGATCTCCGCTGTGGTCTGCGCCGGTGCACCGCACCGCCGGAGTCTCCTTCCCCGCCAAGGCTCGTCGGTGCAGGCCACCTTCAGGGGTGGTTGATCAAATCGCGCAACACCATGTCTCGTGAACAAATCCTGCGAAGAACATGTCTTCCCATGCTTTCCTGAACCCTGCCGCCACGGGCGGCTACCGCCGCGCGTAGTTCTGGTCGATCCACTGCCGGTAGGCGCCGCTGCGCACCCGTTCGACCCAGGCGCGGTTGTCGAGATACCAGCGGATCGTTTTCTCGAAACCGCTCTCGAAGGTCTCTGCCGGCCGCCAGCCGAGATCCCGCTCGATACGCGTGCAGTCGATCGCGTAGCGGCGGTCGTGGCCCGGCCGATCCTTGACGTAGGTGATCAGCGCACGTCGCGGCTGTCCGTTCGGCAGGGGCGGCGCCAGGCGGTCGACGCCATCGCAGATGCAATGCACCACCTCGATGTTGGGCTTCTCGCAGCGCCCGCCGACGCAGTAGACCCGTCCGGACACGCCCCGGTTCATCACCGTCCAGATCGCCGCGCAGTGATCTGCGACATAGAGCCAGTCGCGGACGTTGAGCCCGTCGCCGTAGACCGGCAGCGGCTTGCCCTCGAGCGCGTTGAGGATCATCAGCGGCACGAGCTTCTCGGGGAACTGGAAGGGCCCGTAGTTGTTCGAGCAGTTGGTGACCGTCACGGGCAGGCCGTAGGTCTCGTGGTAGGCGCGCACGAGGTGGTCGGAGGCGGCCTTGGAGGCCGAGTAGGGGCTGTTGGGGCTGTAGGGCGTCGTCTCGCTGAAGGCGCCCGACGCGCCCAGGCTGCCGAACACCTCGTCGGTGCTGACGTGGTGGAAGCGGACGATGCGCTCCTGGCGCTCGCGCGCGAGCTGCAGCAGCGTGTAGGTGCCGACGATGTTGGTGCGGATGAAGTCGTCGGGCTTGACGATCGAGCGGTCGACGTGCGATTCCGCCGCGAAGTGGCAGACCGCGTCGACGTCGTGCCGGTCCAGCACCCCGGCCATCGCCTCGCGGTCGCAGATGTCGGCCTGCACGAAGCGGTAGCGGTCGCCCACGCGCGCGGCGAGGTCGGCGAGGCTCTCGGGATTGCCGGCGTAGGTCAGGAGGTCGACGTTGACCACGCGGCCCTGAAAGCCGGCTTCCTCGAAGAGGTAGCGGATGAAGTTGGCGCCGATGAAGCCGCAGCCACCGGTGACGAGGAGGTTCTTGAAGGCGGTCATGATTGTACTCTCCGGAGCCAGGTTGAGCGGTTCTGCGCGACAAAGGCGTCCAGATCCTCTTCCCAGGGGATCATCACGTCGAGGCCGGCGCGCTTGAGGTTGCGGTTCTCGAGGACGGCGTTGGCGGGGCGGCGAGCGGGAGTGGGGTACTCAGCGGTCGTGATCGGCACGACCTCGGCGGCACACCCCATCGCCTCCAGGAAGCGCCGCGCCAGCGCGTACCAGGTGCAGGCGCCCTGCGAGGTCGCGTGGTAGAGTCCGGGCGCGTCCACCTCCAGCAGGCGGGCGATCTGCCGCGCGAGCCGCCCCGACCAGGTGGGCGTGCCGTGCTGGTCGTTGACGACGCGGATCGCCTGCGGCGGACGGCGCTGCGCGAGCCGGAGCATGGTCAGCAGGAAGTTGGGCCCCGTGGCGCCGTAGAGCCACGCCGTGCGCAGCACCGTGCCGCGCGCGTAGGCCAGGACCGGCCGCTCGCCGGCCAGCTTGGTCTCTCCGTAGACCCCCAGCGGGCGGGGCGGATCGTCCTCGGTGTAGACCTCGCCCAGCGGGCGCAGGCCGTCGAAGACGTAGTCGGTGGAGATGTGGATCAGGCGCGCCTGGCGCTCGGCGCAGGCCTGCGCGAGGTGGGCGGGCCCGAGCGCGTTGACCCGGTGGCAGAGCTCCGGGTGCTTCTCGGCATCGTCGACCCGCGTGTAGGCCGCGCAGTTGACGACGGCCTCGGGGGTGAAACGTTCCATCGCGGCGCGGATGGAATCAGGGCTGGCGATGTCGATGTCGGGCAGGTCGAGACCGGCGAGCGCATGCCAGGCGCCGAGGGCGGTCTGGCAGTCGCGTCCGAGTTGCCCGTTGCAGCCAGTGATGAGGATCTTCATGTCGCGGGGATCTCCTGCTGGCAGGTCTGCAGCATCCCGCGGGCGTGCTCCAGCGAGAGGGGCGTCATGTCGGCGCCGCCCAGCATGCGGGCGAGCTCGGCCGCGCGCGCCTCCGCGTCGTCGATGCGCGCGATCTCGGCGCAGGTACGTCCGCCCTGGAGCCGCTTGGCCACGGCGAAGTGGGCGTGCCCGTAGGCCGCCACCTGCGGCAGGTGCGTGATGCAGATGACCTGCCGCCGCGCGGCGAGCGCGCGCAGCTTGCGGCCGACGGCGCGCCCGATCTCGCCGCCGACATTGGCGTCGATCTCGTCGAAGACCAGCACGGGAATCCGGTCGTGCGCGGCCAGCACCGACTTGACGGCCAGCATGACGCGCGCGATCTCGCCGCTGGAGGCGATCTCGCGCAAGGCGCTGGCCGGCTCGCCGGGGTTCGGCGCGAAGCGGAAGGTGGCGGTGTCGCACCCGTGCGGCGCCGGCTCGCGGGGCGCGAGCTCCACGGCGAAGGCCGCCTTGGCGAAGCCGAGGTCGCGCAACTCGCGCGTGATCGCCCGGGCGAGCTTGGCCGCCGCCGCCCGGCGGTCGCGCGTGAGCCCTTCGGCGTGCCGCTGCACGAGCTCGCGCGCGCGGCCGATCTCGCCGTCGAGCTCGGCCAGTCGCTCGCCGCGCGACTCCAGCGCCTGCAGGCGGGCCGTGTGGCGCGCGAGGGTCTGCCGCACGTCCGCGACTGCGGGCCCGTGCTTGCGCTTGAGCTTCTGGACGACGCCCATGCGCGCCTCGAGCTGCTCGAGCAGCCCCGGGTCGGGCTCGATCTTCTGGAGGCGGTCGTTGATCGTGCGGCCGAGTTCCTGCACCTGCAGCGCGGCCGAGCGCGCCTCGGCCAGCCAGGCCCCGGCCTCGGGCAGTAGCCGCGCCAGCTCGGCGAGTCGCTGCTGCGCGGCGGTCAGGGCGTCGAAGGCCGAGTGGCCGGCGCCGTCGAGGGCCTCGCCGACCGCCTGGCCGAGGGCCAGGATGGCCTCGGCGTTGGCGGCCTCGGCGTGGCGCGCGACGAGCAGCTCCTCGTCGTCGTCGGTCAACGCGGCCTGGGCGATCTCGTCCACGACATAGCGGAGACGGTCGATCTCCGCGGCGGTGTCGGCGCTGTCGCCGGCGAGCGTCTCGCGCTCCCGCAGCCGGTCGCGCCAGGCCTCGTAGGCCTCGCGGTAGGCGGCGCGCGGGGCGTCGCAGTGGCCGAAGGCGTCGAGGAGTTCGAGCTGGAAGTCGGGGGAGAGGAGCGACTGGTGGTCGTAGGGCCCGTGCATGTCCACGAGCGGCTCGCCCACGGCGCGGAGCGTCTGCAGCGTCGTGGCGCCGTCGTTGAGCCAGCAGCGTCCCGCCCCGGTGGCGGAGAGCGTGCGGCGGACGATGAGCTGGCCGGCCTCGCAGGGCGGCAGCCCGGCCGCCTCCAGGACGGCGTCGACGGCGCGGGCGTCGGCCAGCTCGAAGCGCGCCTCGACGGTGGCCTCGGCGGCCCCGCTGCGGATGGCGCCCTTGTCGGCGCGCTCGCCCAGCAGCAGGCTGAGGGCGCCGATGAGGACGGACTTGCCCGAGCCGGTCTCGCCCGTGACGACATTCAGCCCCGCCGTGAAGCCGACGCGCGCCTTCTCGACGATCGCCAAATTCCTGACGCTGAGCTGGCACAACATGACGGAGTCAATTTAGCAGAAAGCGCGGCGGACGGGAAGTCGGCTCCGACAGCGGTTCCAAATCACCCCATTCTTCGAGATGAAGAGTGGCAGGGGAGCGCGAA